>JBDSIA010000110.1:0-2929 GCA_039918175.1 Thermomonas sp. | reverse complement strand
GTCTTCGGCAAGGCCGGGCGTGCAGACACCGCCACCGATCCAGCGCCGCTGACGATGTTCGAAACCACGATCACGTTCAAGCCGAAGTCCCAGTGGCGTGCGGGCATGACCATGGAGAAACTCAAGTCCGAACTGGATACCGCGGTACAGGTGCCAGGGCTGAGCAACCTGTTCGTGTTTCCGATCCGCAACCGCATCGACATGCTCGCCACCGGCATCAAGAGCCCGATCGGGATCAAGGTGCTGGGGCCGGACATCCGGGAGCTGGAGCGTTTGGCATCGAAGATCGAACAGGTTGCGAAACAAGTTGAGGGCGTCACTTCGGCGATCTCCGACCGCGCGGCAGGCGGGCGTTACGTGGATATCCGCATCCGTCGCGGCGAAGCGGCGCGCTACGGCCTGAGCCAGGCGCGCCTGCAGTCGATGATCGCGATGGCCGTGGGCGGCGCGCCAATCGGCCAGACCGTCGAAGGGCTGGAACGCTATCCGATTGTGCTGCGCTATCCGCGCAACCAGCGCGACTCACTGGCGGCATTGCGGACCATGCCAATCGTGGCTGACAACGGCAGCCAGCTGACCATGGAACAGGTTGCCGAGATTGGCCTGAGCGGAGGCCCGCCGATGCTCAAGAGCGAGAACGGGCAGCTGGCCACCTATGTCTATGTGGACACCGACAGTTCGGACCTGACGGCGCAGGTCGAAGCACTGCAGCGCGCGATGGCTGATCAGGTGCCGCTGCCCAACGGCTACACGCTGGCGTGGTCGGGCCAGTTCGAGTACCTGCAGCATGCAATGGAGCGACTGAAACTGGTGGTGCCGGCAACACTCGCCATCGTGTTCCTGCTGATCTATTTCGTATTTGGCCGCTTCGACGACGCCGCACTGATCATGCTCAGTCTGCCACTGGCACTGGTTGGCGGGCTGTGGCTGGTGTGGCTACTGGGTCACGCGATTTCCATCGCAACGGTGATTGGTTTTATTGCACTGGCCGGGGTGGCCGCGGAGTTCGGCATCATCATGCTGCTGTATCTGCGCCAAGCATGGGATCGCCAGCTGGCGGTGAATCCACAGGCCGACGAGGTTGCACTGGACATGGCGATCAACGAAGGCGCGCTGCAACGGGTTCGCCCCAAGGCAATGACCGTGGCGGTGATACTGGCCGGCCTGCTGCCGATCATGCTCGGCAGCGGCGCCGGTTCCGAGGTCATGCAGCGCATCGCCGCACCCATGGTCGGCGGCATGATCACCGCGCCTTTGCTATCGATGCTGGTAATCCCGGCGGCGTTCCGGTTGCTGCGCCGTCGTGAGCTCTCCCGCAGCCGAACCCAACACCCGAGGAGTTCCACATGAAGACCACCATTCTGCTGTCGTCCCTGTTGCTTACACTGCTTGCCGGCTGTTCCGAACCCAACAACCAGGCGCCGGTAACCGAACCCGAGGCAGCAGTTCCCACCGCGCTGCCAACACCGGTTACGGCGCTTGGCATGACCAATGCTTCCGCCACAGGGATTGTGACGGCGGTTGATCCGTCAGCGAAAACGGTGACCATCGAGCATGGCCCGGTCGCTGCGTTGAAGTGGCCCGCGATGACAATGACATTTCAGGCACCCGAGACCGACCTGGCCGCAATCAAGGCCGGAGACCGTGTGTCATTCGAATTCAATTCGAGCGGAATGGACGGAACCATCACGGCAATGCGTCAGCAGTAATTTGAGTTGCGATGCACTTACCCCACATGCATGAGCGGCTTGGTGATAACATCCGTTATAACCTCCACCCTGCGGGACGCACCTCGCCATGAAGCTCAAGATCACCGCCATCGGCAATTCGGCTGGCGTTATCCTGCCCAAGGAGCTGCTTGCTCGCCTTCGCTTGGAGAAGGGCGATGAGCTGTATGCGCTGGAAACGCCCGATGGTGTCCGCCTGACCGCGTTTGACCCTGAGCTCGCGGCGCAGATGGGAGTCGCCGAGCAGGTGATGCGCGAAGACCGCCTCGTTCTGCACAAGCTCGCGCAGTAGAGGCTGGCCATGATTGTCTGGATCACCCGTGCGCTGGCGCTGGCCATCCACGACCGCCAGCTTGCCGAGCATGGCGGCGGTAGCGGCGTGCGCGACGAGGGCTTGCTGGAGTCGGCCTTGGCACGGCCACAGCAGCGGCACACCTATGGCGACCCGCCTCCTGACTTGGCGGATCTGGCCGCCAGCCTGGCCTTCGGGCTGGCGCGCAACCACCCGTTCGTGGATGGCAACAAGCGCACCGCGCACGTCGCCTATCGCGTCTTCATCGTGCTCAACGGCGCGGAGCTGGTCGCCGACGATGAAGACAAATACATCGCCATGCTGCGGCTGGCCGAGGGTTCAATGGACGAGGCAGGATTCGCAGACTGGCTCCGCCCACGCATCGTCGCCCGTCCGCAGGGCAAAGTGCAGGAGCCACTCGCGCGTTACGCCAAATGAGTGTGGGCCGGCGAACCACGCGCCGTAGAATGACGGGATGACCAGTTCGCCTCCTTCTTTCCACTGCATGGCCCCATGACCGACGACCTCGTCCGCCCCGCCTTCCACGGTTTCGAGCAGATCCCGCTCAGCGAATTCGCTGAACGCGCCTACCTCGACTATTCCATGTACGTCGTGCTGGACCGCGCTCTGCCCTTCATCGGTGACGGGCTGAAGCCCGTGCAGCGCCGCATCATCTTTGCAATGAGCGAGCTGGGCCTGGCCGCAGGCGCCAAGCCGAAGAAATCCGCCCGCACCGTCGGCGACGTGATCGGCAAGTACCACCCGCACGGGGACAGCGCCTGTTACGAAGCGATGGTGCTGATGGCGCAGCCGTTCTCGTATCGCTATCCGCTGGTCGAAGGCCAAGGCAATTTCGGTTCCACCGATGACCCGAAGTCGTTCGCGGCGATGCGCTACACCGAGTCGAAAC
>JBDSIA010000109.1:0-1596 GCA_039918175.1 Thermomonas sp. | reverse complement strand
GACAGCCGCAGCGCCCGTGATGGCCGCAACATCGAGCGCGTCGGGTTCTACAACCCGGTAGCCGCCGGTGCCGAGAAGCGCGTCGAGTTGAACCTCGAGCGCATCAAGCATTGGATGGACACCGGTGCGCAACTGACTGACAAGGTGGCTGATCTGTACAAGCAGGCCGTCAAGGCCGCTGCCTGATCCATTGCGGGCGACGCCTAACTGGCATCGCTCGCCAGGTTTTATGCTGGCGTCATAGGCGCTAGTCAGGATTACGTTCATGACATATGCACCGGACACCGGCCAGCGGATGATCACCGTGGGCCGCTTGCACGGTGCGTTTGGCGTGCGCGGGGAATTGAAGCTGGAAAGCTTCACCGACCCGGCAAACGCCATTGGTCGCTACCTGCCATGGACATTGCGCGATGCGCGTGGCAACACGCGTTCGTGCGAAGGCGTGCAAGTGCGCGTTGGTGGCAAGGGACTTATTGCGACGATTCCCGGAATCGAGGATCGCGATAGCGCCGAGGCCACCAAGGGACAGGAGGTGCTGGTGCCGCGTTCGGCATTGCCGCCACCGGGGCCCGGCGAGTACTACTGGGTCGACCTGGAAGGGCTGCGCGTGGTGAACGTGGAAGGCGTTGTGTTCGGCACTGTTTCGCATCTGTTCTCGACCGGCGCCAACGACGTGCTGGTGGTGCAGGGCGAGCGTGACCGGATGATCCCGTTCTTGACCCCGGACTACGTGAAGTCCGTGGATTTCGATGCGGGCCTGGTCACGGTCGATTGGGACGCGGATTTCTAAGGCGACCTGGAGACCATTTCGATGCGTTTCGACATCATCAGCCTGTTCCCGGAATTCGTTGCCCAGCTCGCCGCGCATGGCGTGGTCGGTCGTGCCGGCGAGCGCGGCCTGCTGTCGATCCATGGCTGGAACCCGCGCGACAATGCCGAAGGCAGTTATCGGCGCGTCGACGACCGTCCATTTGGTGGTGGTCCCGGGATGGTGATGCTGGTCGATCCGCTGCGCGCGGCGATCCGGGCGGCGCGCGACGCCGATCCGGCGCCAGCAAACGTCATCTATCTCAGTCCGCAAGGCGCGCGTCTCACCCAGGCAAAGGTGCGTGAGCTGGCCAGCCAGCCGCGCCTGGTTCTGCTGTGTGGCCGCTACGAGGGCGTCGATGAGCGCCTGATCCAGGCCGAGGTCGACGAGGAACTGTCGATTGGTGATTACGTGCTGTCCGGAGGTGAGCTGGCGGCTGCGGTGCTCATCGATGCCGTCGCACGCCTGCAGGACGGCGCCCTGAACGATGCCGAATCCGCGCTGCAGGACAGTTTCGAAGGCGATGGGCTGCTGGATTGCCCTCACTACACAAGACCAGTCGAGCACGCGTTGGGCACCGTCCCGGACGTGCTTCTGTCCGGCAACCATGCGCAGATCGCACGCTGGCGACGGATGCAGTCGTTGGGCCGGACCTGGCTGCGGCGTCCGGACCTGCTGGACGAGGAGGGCCTGTCGAAGCCCGATCGCGGTTTGCTTGGCGAGTTCCGCGAGCATTTCGTTGATGCGCTGGAAGATCCCAGTGTTGACGCCTAAGCGTATCGACCCGT
>JBDSIA010000108.1:0-6170 GCA_039918175.1 Thermomonas sp. | reverse complement strand
GCCGGTCAAGAA
Source organism: Thermomonas sp. (assembly GCA_039918175.1). Lineage (GTDB taxonomy): Bacteria > Pseudomonadota > Gammaproteobacteria > Xanthomonadales > Xanthomonadaceae > Thermomonas. The sequence goes on along the minus strand of JBDSIA010000108.1, from coordinate 6,158 downwards.
CGGGGTTTCATCGTACCTGTTGCGCGAACGACCATAGTTGGCGGTCAGGGTCAGGCTGTCGGTCAGGTAGCCGGTATAACGGAGAATCGAGAACTCGGTATTGTCAATGAGGGCCGTGGTTGGATTCAGTGCGGCGCCGAAAGCATAGGTGGGATAGTCGAACTCGTACTGGGTGCCGGACTGTTTGAATTTCTCGGCAACGTAGGTGTATTCCAGCAGGTGGTTATCGGTGATATTCCAGTTCAGCTTGGCATAGAGCTTCGGGTCCCTCGTCTCTTGCCTGGTTCCGGTGTGCGAGAAGCCGGCGTTTGGATTGCCACCCGGGGAAACGAAGTCACGCCGGTTGTCTTCAGCCGACACGAAGAAGAACAGCCGGTCCCTGAGGATCGGACCGCTGGCGTAGGCACTGTAGGTGTTTCCCCAGTTCAGCCGATCCTTGCCACTGTCGTAGGAAGTGCCGGCCAAACTCGGGTCGGTGTAGCTATATCTAGGATCAGCAAATGTGAAATTCGGGAAAAAACGATCCGGGCGTTCTTCCTTCAGGCCTCTGGGTTCAAAAACGACCTGGCCGCCGAAGTGCCAGTCGTTGCTGCCGCTCTTGCCGACCTGGCTGATCACGCCACCGGCGGAGCGACCATACTTGGCGCCGTAGCCACCGGTATAGGTTTGCTGCTGTTCGATCGAACCGTACGGCAGGGTGAACCCACCGACGTTGGTGATCGGGTTGCCGGAGAAGTAACCATTGAGGTAATAGGCATTCTCCCCGACGCTGGAGCCACCGAAGGCAATCTGGTTGCCGAAGAAGGTACCGTTGCCGGTGACGGCGCCAGGCGAGAGCAGTGCGATCGCTTCTGCCGAACGGGCGATGGGCAGGCGCGCGAGCTCTTCTGACGTGATGATGGTGCTGGTGGTCACCGAGGTGACGTCGATCACGGGAGCGCTCGCCGCGGTCACCGTCACGGTGCCCAGGGTGGTGGTGCTATCGCCACCGAAGGACACATTGGTACCACCGCCGAGGGTTACGGTGACTTCACGCCGCACGCCACCTGCAGTGACCACGTAGTTGCCGACCGGCAGATTGTTGGCGCTATAACGCCCGTTTGCATCTGCAGTGACGGTGCGGGTTAGGCCGCTGTTGTTGGTGATGGTGACGGTAGATCCGGCGGGAGCCGAACCATAAACGTCGCCCGTGGTGCTCTGAGCATGGACGCCGCCCGCGAAGCACAGGCCGAGCGCAACAGTAAGCGCGCTCCGCTTCAGGCCTTTGGCGAAATTATTAGATGACATTGTGTGTAACCCCCATAGGGACAGTAGTGACCAAGATGTACATACATGTATGTCGCGGCCTGAAGGCCTGACCAGCCGACTATAGCCAGACAACAAATCTTTAACAACCCCCTCACCCCAAATTCATCTGTTTAATTGCGTATTCAGTTTCACGCTGCCCATTCATAATTCAAGTTGGTGCTCCCTCGCGGGCCTAGACGGCCTCCAAGTTGTGACCCCTAAGGCACAGAAGGAGCAGTACCCCCTTTAAAGAGCAGCGCTGATCCTGGATTGCTCCGCAGTCAAGGTTAGCGGCATTCTCGGGCCGTACTCGGAGAGGTACTCGCCAATGCTGGCGAACTCGGCCTGCCAGCCGGCCTGATCGAAGCCGAACAGGGCGTCGCTGGCTTCTGCGGACAGGTCCAGCCCGGCCAGATTGAGCTCACCTTGGACTGGCAACGAGCCGATCGGGGTGTCCACTGCGCCGGCCTTGCCCTCTACGCGTTTGATCATCCACTCCAGCACGCGCAGGTTGTCGCCAAAGCCCGGCCACAGGAACTTGCCGTCATCGCCTTTGCGGAACCAATTGACGTGAAAGATTTTCGGCAAGTTGGCACCTGGCTGGTCAAAAGACAGCCAGTGCGCGAAGTAGTCGGCGAAGTTGTAGCCGCAGAATGGCTTCATCGCCATCGGGTCGCGGCGCATCACGCCGACTGCGCCGGTGGCGGCAGCGGTGGTCTCCGAGCCCATTGCAGCGCCGACCAGCACGCCATGGGTCCAGTCGCGTGCTTCGAACACCAACGGCACCAGCGACGCGCGCCGGCCACCAAACACGATGGCGGAGATCGGCACGCCTTGTGGGTCCTCGGCCATCGGCGACCAGCTCGGGCACTGCCTGGCAGACACGGTGAAGCGGGCGTTGGGATGCGCGGCCGGGCGCTTGGCCGGGTCGTATGGTTCGCCACGCCAGTCGGTGACCGGCACCTGGCCATTGTCGATGCCTTCCCACCACGGCTGGTTGTCGGCAGTCACGCCGACATTGGTGAAGATGGTGTCGTGCTGGATCGTGGCCAGGGCATTCGGATTGGATTTCTCCGACGTACCGGGCGCAACGCCGAAGAACCCGGCTTCCGGATTGATCGCATACAGGCGGCCATCGGCGCCCGGGCGCATCCAGCAGATGTCGTCGCCGACGGTCCACACCTTCCAGCCCTCGCGGCGGTAGCCATCCGGCGGAATCAACATCGCCAGGTTGGTCTTGCCGCAGGCCGACGGAAACGCGGCGGCGATGTAATGCGTCTGTCCCTGCGGATTTTCCAGCCCGAGGATCAGCATGTGCTCGGCCATCCAGCCTTCCTTGCGCGCCTGGTGGCTGGCGATGCGCAGGGCATGGCATTTCTTGCCGAGCAAGGCGTTGCCGCCGTAACCCGAGCCATACGACTTGATCGCAAGCTCCTCGGGGAAATGCATGATGTAGCGGCGGTTGGGGTCGAGTTCCCCGATCGAATGCAGGCCTTTCACGAACGCACCCTCACGTTCGATGCGGGCCAATGCCGCCGCGCCCATGCGGGTCATGATGCGCATGTTGGCGACCACGTACGGGCTGTCGGTGATCTCCACCCCGCAACGCGACAGCGGTGAGTCGATCGGCCCCATGCAATACGGAATGACATACATGGTGCGCCCGGCCATGCAGCCATCGAACAGCGCGTCCATCTGCGCATGGCCATCGGCCGGCGGCATCCAGTGATTGTTCGGGCCGGCATCAGCCTGCTCGGGGGTGCAGACGAAGGTCAGGTGTTCGACGCGGGCCACGTCGTCAGGATGCGAGCGATGCAGCCAACTGCGCGGATGCGTCTCCGGATTTAGTGGCAGCAGGGTGTCATCCATCTGCATTTGCGCGATGAGCGCATCGTTCTCGCTGTCGCTGCCATCGCACCACTGGATCTGCTCGGGGCGGGTCAGGCGGGCAACTTCCATCACCCATTGGTTCAGCGCGTCCAGACTGCTGGCCATTGTCAGTGCTCCATCGGTATGGCAAGAAAAAGAGATTTGCGACTCGCACGACCCCTCATGGCGCCGGAATCAGGGTCTGCATGACGTGCTCGACATAGGCCTCGAATTCCTCATGTTGCAAGCGCGGCTGGTGCACCTGCAGGCTGAGCTGCAGGAAGCCCACGTAGGCGGCATAGGCAAGCCGGGCGCGATGCTGGGACTCGGTACGGCCCAGGCCGGCCTGGCGGAAGCTGGCGGTGAGGTAATCAAGGCGCCGCTGCGAAACCCGCCCGATCACCGGGCTGACCGCCGGATGGTCGAGCGCCTTCAGCAACTCGCTGTAGATGATGTGCGACTTCACCTCGTGCGCGACCACCTGGAACAGGGCACGCAGGCGCTCGCGCGGGTCGGTCACTTTTTCCAGCGAGCCGAACACTTCCTCCTGCTCGCTGGTTTCCCACCGATCCAGCGCCGCTAGCAGCAACGCGTCGCGGGAGGGGAAATGCCAATAGAAGCTGCCCTTGGTGACCCCAAGCCGGCGTGCCAATGGCTCCACTGCCACCGACGCCAGGCCTTGCTCGGCAATCTGGTCGAGGGCCTCGCGGGCCCAGTCTTCGGCGCTCAGACGCCTGCTACGCGAAACGGTTTCGGTCATGGCTGCAGTCTATCCGTACGCTGGCCGGGGCGGGAGTATGCTGAGCAATTGCTCTTTTGCGTCGGTTGACAGCATCGCTGCCCTCCCATACTTTGCCGTATGGTATGCGACGCTGCAAACGCATGCAACGCCGCCACGTCACCTCTACCCTGCGGCCGCCGGAGTTCCCAATGAGCGTCATCCTGCCTCTGTTCGCCTTCGTTGCCGCCGGCACCTTCGCGGCTTACCACCGGATGCGGCTGGCCATATGGGCGGCGCTGACCGCTACCCTGCTGGTCGCTTGCTGGCTGCTCGGCGCCAGCCATGCCGCCATTATTGCGATGGGCGTACTGATGCTGCTCATTGCCGTGCCGCTGCTGATCCCGCAGATTCGCAAGCCCTTCATTACCACGCCGCTGCTGGGCTTTTACACCAAGTTGCTGCCGCCGCTGTCAGACACCGAACGCACTGCGCTGGAAGCCGGCACGGTCGGCTTCGAGGGGGAATTGTTTTCCGGCAAGCCCGATTGGAATCAGTTGCTGGAGCTGCCCAAGCCGGTGCTGACCCCCGAGGAACAGGCGTTTCTTGATGGTCCCTGCGAAGCCCTTTGCAGGATGGTCGATGACTGGGACATCTGCCATGTCCGTGCCGACCTGCCGCCGGAGCTGTGGGATTTCATCAAGCGCAACAAATTCTTCGGGCTGAACATCCCGACCGAATACGGCGGCCTGGGGTTCTCGGCGCTGATGAACCACAAGGTGATCGAGAAGCTGTCATCGATCTCGACCGTGGTCAGTTCAACCGTGGGCGTGCCGAACTCGCTGGGTCCGGCCGAACTGCTGATGATCTATGGCACTGATGCGCAGAAGCAGCTGTACCTGCCGCGGCTGGCAGATGGCCGCGAAGTCCCCTGCTTTGCCTTGACCGGCCCCTTCGCAGGTTCCGATGCGACCTCGATCCCGGACTACGGCATTGTCTGCATGGGCGAATGGAACGGCATCAACGTGCTCGGCATGCGCCTGACCCTCAACAAGCGCTACATCACCCTGGCACCAGTCGCGACGCTGATTGGCGTCGCCTTCCGCATGTACGACCCCGACGGCCTGCTTGGCGATGTGCGCGACATCGGCATTTCGCTGGCATTGGTACCGGCCGACACGGCGGGCCTGGACATCGGTCGTCGTCATTTCCCGCTAAATTCGCCGTTCCAGAATGGCCCGATCCACGGCAAGGACGTGTTTGTCCCGCTGTCGCAGCTGATCGGTGGTGAAGACCAGGCCGGCAAGGGCTGGCAGATGCTGATGGAATGCCTGTCGATTGGCCGCTCGATCACCCTGCCCTCCACCGCCAGCGGCGGTTCCAAAATGGGTGCACTCGCGGTGGGCAGCTATGCACGCATCCGCAAGCAGTTCGGCCTGTCGATCGGCCGCTTCGAAGGCGTCGAGGAAGCCCTGGCCCGCCTCGCCGGCAATGCCTATGCCTGCAGCGCGCTATCGGAAGCCACCGCGGCCGCCGTGCAGCGTGGTGAGAATCCGGCAGTGCCATCGACGATTGCCAAGTACCACTGCACGGAGATGGGTCGCCGCGCATCGATCGATGCCATGGATGTTCTCGGCGGCAAGGGCATTATCCTGGGCCCGCGCAACTTCGCTGGACGTTCCTGGCAGGCCGCGCCGATTGCGATCACGGTAGAGGGCGCCAACATCATGACCCGCAGCCTGATGATCTTCGGCCAAGGCGCGATCCTGTGCCATCCGTGGGTTATGAAGGAGATGAAGTCGGCGCAGCTGGAAGATCCGAACGCGCGCATCGACCAGTTCGATACTGCGGTGTTCGGGCACATCCGCTTCGCGATTTCCAACGCAGTGCGCAGTTGGTGGTACGGCCTGACCGGCGCGCAGATCGGCCGCGCACCGGGCGATGAAGATACCCGTCGCTACTTCCGCAAGCTCAACCGCTATTCGGCAGCGCTGGCGGTAATGGCGGACACCTCCATGCTGCTGTTGGGCGGGAAGCTGAAGTTCAAGGAATCGCTGTCGGGCCGACTGGGCGATGTGCTCAGCCAGTTGTACATCGTCAGCGCAATGCTCAAGCGCCACCAGGACGCCGGCAACCCGCCCGGCGACCAGCCGCTGCTGGCATGGGCGACGCACGATGCGGTCAACAAGATCGAAACTGCGTTGTCGGGCGCGTTGCGCAACTTCCCGATCCGTCCGGTCGGCTGGCTGTTGTGGCTGCTGATCTTTCCATGGGGCAGGCGTGC
>JBDSIA010000107.1:0-2806 GCA_039918175.1 Thermomonas sp. | reverse complement strand
ACGCCGAACTCGATGAGCTTGGCGTGCGCCAGATCGCTGGCGACCTGGCCGATCGCGATGCGGTGATTGCCGCATTCGCAGATATCGATGCGGTGTTCCACAACGCGGCCAAGGCCGGCGCTTGGGGCAGTTACGACAGCTATCACCGCGCCAACGTGATTGGCACACAATACGTGCTGGATGCCTGCCGTGCGCATGGCATCGGCAGGCTGGTGTATACCTCCACGCCGAGCGTGACCCACCGTGCTACCAATCCGGTGGAAGGCGGCACCGCAGACGCCGTGCCTTACGGCGACGGCTTCAAGGCGCCGTATGCGACCACCAAGATGATGGCGGAAAAACTCGTGCTTGCCGCCAATGACGCGACGCTGGCAACCGTTGCGCTGCGTCCGCGACTGATCTGGGGGCCGGGCGACAACAACATCCTGCCGCGCTTGGTCGACCGCGCGAAAGCGGGCCGCCTGCGCTTCGTCGGCGATGGCACCAACAAGGTCGACAGCACCTATATCGACAATGCCGCGCAGGCACATTTCGATGCGTTCGAGCATCTGGCGCCGGGTGCAGCCTGCGCGGGCCGCGCCTACTTCATCAGCAATGGCGAGCCGCAACCGATGCGCGAGCTGGTCAATGGCTTGTTGCAGGCGGCCGGTGCCCCGCTGGTTGAGAAGACCATTCCGTTCGGCGTGGCCTACGCGGTCGGCGTGCTGTGCGAAGGGCTGTGGCACCTGCTTCCACTGAACGGCGAGCCGCCGATGACGCGTTTTTTGGCCGAGCAACTGGCAACCACGCACTGGTATTCGATGGAACCCGCGCGGCGCGACTTCGGCTACATGCCCAAGGTCAGCGTGGCCGAGGGTCTGGAGCTGCTTCGCGCGTCATTGCAACGCTAAGGCGGCCGACGAAGCCATCACCGCGATGCCCTCTACAATGCGCGTATGAGCGAGTCCTCCTTCAAGTCGCCCTCCTTCAACTGGAAGCAGCCCGCCGGCCAGGCGCTTGAAGCTGCGTTGAACCGCGCGCTAGCGCTGGATGAGGACACGCGTGCCGCGCTGCGGCCGCTAGACGGCCAGCGCGTTGCCTTGCAATTGAGCGCGCCGCCGCTGGCTCTGGAAATTCGCGTCGAGGATGCTTGTTTGCGCGTGGGACCGCTCGATGCTGCGCGCGCGCCCGACCTCGGCGTGCGCACGTCGCTGGCCGGCCTGCTCGGGCAATTGCCCATGTTTCGTCGTGATGACGCGCCGCCGGTGGGGAAGCTTCGCATCGAAGGTGACGCTGAGCTGGCGCGGCGCCTGCAACAGTTGGCGCAGAATTTTGATCCGGACTGGCACAGACCCTTCACCACGGTCTTCGGCGACATCGCCGGCGTGCAAATCGCCAAGGCGATCGCCAGGGCGCTGAAGCATGCGCAGGTGGCGGGCCGCAATCTTGCGGAGACCGCTGCCGAATACGTGACCGAGGAAAGTCGCGACGTGGTCCCGCGCGCTGAACTCGATGCATTCCATGACGATGTAGATGCGCTGCGCGACGACGTCGAGCGAATCGCCGCGAAGATCGCGCGCCTGCGGCGCAACATGTCCGATAGCAACATGCCTGACCAAGCCAGCGGGGCGCAGGCATGAGTTCGTTGCTGCGCGCCTGGCGTATCGGCCGCGTGCTGCTGCGCTACCGACTGGACAACCTGCTGGACGACACCCCGGCAGGTCGCTGGCTGAAACTGATGCGGCCATTCGTGCCGCGCGCGTCGACGGAAGTCGCCTCGCTGTCGCGCGGCGCGCGCCTGCGCATGGCGCTGCAGGAACTTGGGCCGATTTTCGTCAAATTCGGGCAGATCCTGTCCACCCGCCGTGACCTGATCCCGCCTGATGTTGCCGAGGAATTGACCCTGTTGCAGGATCGCGTGGCGCCGTTCGACGGCCTGCAGGCGCGCGAGATGGTCGAGCGCGCGCTGGAGCGCAGCATCGAGGAGGCCTACGCCAGCTTCGACACCACGCCGCTGGCGTCGGCGTCGATCGCGCAGGTGCATGCGGCGACGATGCATGAGGGCGCTGGCGTCGGCCCACGCGATGTCGTGGTCAAGGTGCTGCGGCCCGGCATCCGCCGCCAGATCGCCGATGACGTGGCGCTGCTGCATCGCATCGCCGCCATCGTCGAACGCACCCATCCGGCTGCGGACAAAATCCGCCCACGCGAGATTGTCGCCGAGATCGAAGCGACCCTGTCGGGCGAACTAGACCTGCAGCGGGAGGCCGCCAATGCCTCGCTGCTGCGGCGCAACTGGTTGAACTCGCCGGATCTCTACGTGCCGGAAGTGGTCTGGACCCATACCGCCGAACGCGCGATGACGATGGAGCGCGTGTATGGCATCCCGAGCGACGATATCGTCGCGCTGGACGCCGCCGGCATCGACCGCAAGGCCCTCGCCGCCAAGGGCGTGCGCCTGTTCTACCAGCAGGTGTTCCGGGACAATTTCTTCCATGCCGATGCGCACGCCGGCAACATCTGGGTGGATGCCACGCGCAAGCAGAATCCGCGCTTCATCGCGCTGGATTTCGGGATAATGGGCCAGTTGTCCAGCGAGGATCAGTATTACCTCGCCGAGAATTTCATGGCGATCTTCAATCGCGATTACCGCCGCATCGCCGAACTGCATGTGCAGGCCGGCTGGATGCCAGCGACGATCCGCATCGACGAACTGGAAGCGGCCACCCGCGCGGTGTGCGAGCCGTACTTCACTCGACCGCTATCGGAGATTTCGCTGGCCGAAGTGCTGGTGAAACTGTTCCGCACCGCGCAGCGTTACCAGCTA
>JBDSIA010000106.1:0-2953 GCA_039918175.1 Thermomonas sp. | reverse complement strand
ACGCATCGCGATCTGACCGGCCTGGACAACCTGGACTTCCGCGACGGCCGCATCGAGGACCTCGCGGCGGCCGGGATCGCGGACGCCAGCGTGGACGTGGTGATCTCCAACTGCGTGCTCAACCTGTCGGCCGACAAGGCGCGGGTGTTTGTCGAAATCCTGCGCGTGCTCAAGCCCGGCGGCGAGTTGTTGTTTTCCGACGTGTACGCGGACCGCCGCATTCCGAGAGAACTCCTGGATGATCCAGTGCTGCGCGGTGAATGCCTGTCCGGCGCGCTGTACATGGAGGACTTCCGGCGCCTGCTGCTGGAACACGGCGTCGCCGATTACCGGATCACCGCGCGCAGCCCGGTGCCATTGCTGGACGCCGACATCGAAGCGCGGATCGGCATGGTCGCGTTCGAAAGCATTACGGTGCGCGCATTCAAGCTGGACCTGGAAGATCGCTGCGAGGACTTCGGCCAGATCGCGACCTACCGCGGCAGCATTGCCCATCATCCGCACCGCTTCATGCTGGACGACCACCACCTGTTCGAGCGCGATCGGCCGATGCTGGTCTGCGGCAATACCGCGGCGATGCTGGCCGACACGCGTTACGCGGCGCATTTCGAGGTGACCCCGCGACGCAGTCACTTCGGCCTGTTCGGCGGCTGCGCAGCGCCGACAAGCGAGGATGCCAGCATGTCTGGCGCCTGCTGCTGAGGACTGCTGGTGTCTCGCACCAAGTTGGTCATCATGCTCGCCGTTATCGGCGCCGCGCTGGCGTTGTATTTCGGCGGTGGCGCCGAGTACCTGACCCTGGCCAAGCTGCAGGCGCTGCTCGGACAGGCACGCAGCCAGGTCGATGCACACCCGCTCGGCGCCGCGTTGGCGTTCGCCGGCCTCTACATCGTGGTTACCGCGCTGTCCTTGCCCGGCGCTACCCTGCTGACCCTGTTCGCCGGCGCGGTGTTCGGGCTGTGGCGCGGCGTATTGATCGCCTCATTCGCCGCCAGTATCGGCGCGACCCTGGCGATGCTGGTCTCGCGCTACCTGCTACGCGACAGCGTGCGCGCGCGCTTCGGCGAGCGACTCAAGCGAATCGATGCTGGCGTCGAGCGCGAAGGCGGCTTCTATCTGTTCGCGCTGCGTCTGGTGCCGCTGTTCCCGTTCTTCGTGATCAACCTGGCCATGGGCCTGACCGCGATCCGTGCCTGGACCTTTTACTGGGTCAGCCAGTTGGGCATGCTCGCCGGTACCTTCGTCTACGTGAACGCCGGTCGCGAACTGGGCCAGCTGCAATCACTGTCCGGGATCCTGAGCTGGCGCTTGTTGCTGGCCTTCGCCGCGCTGGGCCTGTTGCCACTGATCGCGCGCAAGGTCCTCAACGGCTGGCGCGCGCATCGTGTGTACAAGGGTTGGACTAAGCCCGGGAAATTCGACCGCAACCTGGTGGTGATCGGTGCCGGTGCCGCCGGGCTGGTCACCAGTTATATCGCAGCGACCGTGCGTGCCAAAGTCACCCTGATTGAGAAAGCCGAAATGGGCGGCGACTGCCTCAACCGTGGCTGCGTGCCTTCCAAGGCGCTGATCCGGGCAGCACGTGCTGCCAATGAAGCCCGCGTTGGCGCGCGTTTCGGCATCACCACGGGCAAGCTCGAGGTCGATTTCGACAAGGTCATGGCACATGTGCGCGACTCGATTCGCGACATCGAACCGCACGATTCGCCTGAGCGTTACCGCAAGCTGGGCGTTGATGTGATCCAGGGCGAAGCCATGATCGTCTCGCCATGGGAAGTCGAGGTCGACGGCAAGACTTTGACCACGCGCAATATCGTGATCGCCACTGGTGGGCACCCACTGATTCCAAAAATTCCGGGGCTGGATGCGGTCGACTATCTGACCTCGGACACGATATGGAACCTCGAGCAATTGCCGAAGCGGCTGGTCATTCTTGGCGGCGGGCCGATCGGCTGCGAGCTGGCGCAGGCGTTCGCACGGCTTGGCAGTGAGGTCAGTCTTGTCGAAATGGGCAAGCAGTTGCTGGGGCGCGAGGACGGCGATGTTGCGGCCGTGGTGCAGGCTGCCCTGGAACACGATGGCGTTGATGTGCTCCTCACCCACAAGGCCGTTGAAGTGAAGGCTGGCTCTTCGCCTGCGCTGGTGGTCGAGCATGGCAAGGACCAGACCGAAATTACGTTCGATGCGCTGTTGGTGGCGATCGGTCGCAGCGCCAATGTCGAGGGCTTTGGCGCCGACAAACTCGACCTCGGCCTGCGCAAGAACCAGACCATCGAGACCGACGAGTTCCTGCGCACGCGATTCCCCAACATCTATTGCGTCGGCGATGTCACCGGCCCCTACCAGCTGACCCATGCTGGCGCCCACCAGGCGTGGTATGCCGCGGTCAACGCGCTGTTCGGCGGCTTCAAGTCATTTCGTGCCGACTACCGCGTGCTGCCGGTCTGCACCTTCACCGAGCCCGAGGCTGCGCGCGTGGGTCTGAGCGAGGCCGAGGCGAAGGAACAAGGCACCGAGTTTGAAGTGGTGAAGTACGAACTGGCCGAACTCGACCGCGCTGTCGCAGAAGGCGCCACCGCCGGTTTCGTCAAGGTGCTGGTCGTGCCAGGCAAGGACAATATCCTGGGCGCCAGCGTCGTAAGCGAACGCGCCGGCGAGTTGATCGCGGTATTCGCTTTGGCGATGAAACAGGGGATTGGTTTGGACAAGATATTGGGGACGGTATTCGCCTACCCGACCTTCGCCGAAGCAATCAAATCGGTGGCTGGTGAACGCCGCAAGCGGCATCAGCCTGAAAAATTATTGGGGCTTGCCGAGCGCTACCATCGCTGGCAGCGGGGTGGCCGCGAATGAGCAGGCGCGTGCACGGACTGTTGTTACTCACGCTGTTGCCGCTGCTTGCGTTGGCCGCGCAACCCGCACGCTTTTCCAGCGCAACACCCGGCAGCGCAGC
>JBDSIA010000105.1:0-1912 GCA_039918175.1 Thermomonas sp. | reverse complement strand
GGGTACCAGTGGGGCATGTTGAGGCTGGGTTGCGCACCGGTGACATGCAAGCGCCATGGCCGGAAGAAATGAACCGGCGCCTGACTGCCCCATTGACCTGCCTGCACTTCGCACCCACGCGAGCCGCTGCGGACAATCTGGTCGGCGAGCGCCAGCAGGGCCTGATCACCATCACCGGCAATACCGTGATCGATGCCTTGCTGGAGATTTCGAAACGGATCGATGAATCGCCGGCGTTGGGCGACGCTTTGGTGGAACGCTTCGGATTCTTGCAGCCCAGCCGGCGCATGTTGTTGGTCACCGGACATCGTCGGGAAAACTTCGGTGGCGGTTTCGAACGAATTTGCCATGCACTTCGGGAGATCGCCATGCGCGGGGATGTGGACATCGTCTATCCCGTGCACTTGAATCCCAACGTGCAGGAACCGGTCAATCGGTTACTTGCGGACTGCCCGGCCGTGCACTTGATCGAACCGCAGGATTACCTGCCGTTCGTATGGCTGATGAAACGCGCCGACCTGATCCTGACCGACTCCGGCGGTGTCCAGGAAGAAGCGCCATCGCTCGGCAAGCCGGTGCTGGTGATGCGCGAGGTGACTGAACGCCCGGAAGCGTTGGAAGCGGGCACGGTGCGCTTGGTGGGGACGGACGTGCATACGATTGTCGAGGAGGTCAATCGCCTGCTTGATGATCCAGATGAGTACGCTGCGATGGCGAAGGCCCACAACCCCTATGGGGATGGCCACGCAGCCGGGCGCGTAGCGGAGCACGTGGCCCACTGGTTGCGCGCGCGCGCGCAGGTACCTGACTCGAACTAATGCCCCTCGTGTGCTCGCAGGTGCACGCTGGCGGTGGTACCACCCCTGACACGCACCAGCCAGCCATCATCGGCGTGCGCAATTTCCACCTGACCCTCTTTCGCGGTGACCTCGGCGTATCCGCTGGCGGGTACGTGCCACGCGAGATCGTCCAGCCCGGCCGGATTTTGCGCGGAGAGCACCCAGCCGGTCAGGTCGTCGTCCAGCGCCCAGCTGGTTTTTTCGCGCCGGTTAAGAAAGGTCGACAAACCGCTGATGGTGTACCAGCGGAAGGATTTCGCGTGCTCATCGGCGGCATCAAGCAGGGCTTGGATCGAGCTCAGGTAGCTCGTCCCTCCGGGAGGGTGCATGTAGAACAGCCGCGCGCTGCGGTCGGCGGCGACGAAGCCGGCCAGGTCTTTTAGCCAGCGCGCCATCTCCGCATCGGGGATGCCGGCTGCAGTGGCATCCTCGAACGAGGCGACCTGGCCGTACGGAACCAACGGGAATGCCCAGGTCCGGCGATCCGAGCGACGGCCATTGCGATAGCTGCGGGTCGGCGCCATCCCGGTATCGCCAGTGAAGTAGTAACCAAGGATGCCGTGCCGGTCCAGCCAGTCGGTCACCCATTGCGGATGCCGGCCCTGGGGTGCGGAGTACTCGGTTATCGGATGTCCGGTCCGGCGTTCGAGCACATCGACGTTGCGGGCAATCCAGGGCGCGTATTCGGCCCCGTTGTCATCGCTGATGCTTGCAGCAAAAAGATTGTGGGCCCATCCGCCATGACTGCCAATCGCGTTGCCTTTTTCGGCGAACAGGCGCAGCCATGCCTGCGAGGCCGCATTGTGTTCCAGGTCAAGCCCACTGCCGTCGCCGATCCGATAGGTGTCCGGCCCGGCGGTGAAGTGCACCGAGAACGGCCCGTGCGCGAACAACGTAGTGTGATCGCGCAGTGTCTCCAGGGGTGCCAGCGAGGCATTGGAGTCAATGTGCCAATTCAGGATCATGCCGCCGACGCCCTGCGGGACCGACAGCAGGCGGGGCAGACCTCCCAGTTCCTCGCCGAACCAGGACAGGAACCCGTGCAGCAGCATGCCGTCGCTGCGCAGCTTCAG
>JBDSIA010000104.1:0-3340 GCA_039918175.1 Thermomonas sp. | reverse complement strand
CGCGTCGCAGAAGGCGATCAGGAATATCACGACGCCGGCTGCCTGTGGATGCGCGCTGATCCACGTGACGATGCTGTCGAACCAGACACTCTGCATGGCCCGGATTATAGGCAGTGCCCCTTGCACTGCGATTGGGGCGTGCACTGCCGCTGCGATGCGACATCCGCGAGGAAGATCAAGTGTGTGGGGCGGCGGCCTGGGCCAGATCCTCGATTAGGTCGTCAACGTCTTCCAGGCCCACCGAGATCCGCAGCAAATTCTGCGGCGAGCTGGGATTCTGGCCTTCCACCGAAGCGCGATGCTCGATCAGTGATTCGCAACCGCCGAGCGAGGTCGCGTTGGTGAACAGTTGTAGCTTGCCGGCCATTGCCAACGCGGCCTCGCGCCCGCCATGCAACTGGATGCTCAGCATCGCCCCGAAGTCGCGCATCTGCCGCGCCGCCACGTCGTGGCCAGGGTGCGAAGGCAAGCCGGGATAATTCACTCGCTCGATCGCCGGATGTGCAGCGAGGAAGTCGACCACGCGATGCGCGTTCGCGCAGTGCATCGCCATTCGCGCCGACAACGAACGGCAGCCACGCAGGGTCAGCCATGCGCTGAACGGTGCGAGCACGGCGCCGGTGATATGCAGCCGATGCGCAACAAGCTTGGTGAAGTCATCGTCCTTGGCGAATGCCAGTGCGCCACCCAGCACGTCGCTATGCCCGCCGAAATACTTGGTGGTCGAGTGCATCACCACGTCGGCACCATGTTCCAGCGGTCGAGTCAGCAGCGGCGTGGCGAAGGTGTTGTCGCAGGCCACCAGCGCACCATGCGCGTGTCCGATCACGGCAAGGGCCGCGATGTCACTGATGCGCATCAGCGGATTGGATGGCGTCTCGATCCACAACAGGTCGACGCCTTCCGCACAAGCCGTGCGCACCGCGTCGAGGTCGGTCATGTCCACACGCGCCACATCAATGCCGCGTGCAGCCAGGAACTCGGTTGCGTAGATCCGGAAGCCGACGTAGCAATCGTTCGGCATCACCACACGTGCCGGCGTCGGCAGGCATTCGACCAGCCCACTGATCGCGGCCATTCCCGATGCAAAAGTCAGCGCAGTCTGCGCGCCTTCCAGCGCGGCAATCGCTTCGCGCAGGCGGTCATTGGTCGGGTTTCCTTCGCGCTGGTATTCATAGCCAACCTGGCGCTCGCCATCCGCGCCGTGGCGAAACGTGGTTGCCAGTTGGATCGGCGGCGCGACGGCGCCGGTCGCGGGGTCCGGCTCGTTGCCGACGTGTACCGCCACGCTGCCGGGGCGCAGGTTGCGAGATGCGTTCATTCGGATTCCTCGGACAGCCCACGCCCGCATTTGCGGCAGTGCCAAGCGTCGATTTCATGGTCAGGAAGGCCGCATTCCGGGCAACGCGATAGGCGACGTTTCGGCTGCAGGGTGCGTGCCAACTCGGCGGTATAGATGCCAGTCGGCACCGCGATGATGCTGTAACCGATGATGATCAGCACCGAGGTAACCAGCCGTCCCAGTGGCGTGCCCGGGGCGATGTCGCCATACCCCACCGTGGCAATGGTCGCCACCGCCCAGTACATGCCGGTTGGAATACTGGTGAAGCCGTGCACCGCACCTTCGATCACGTACATCAGCGCGCCGAACACCACCGTGATCGTCAGCACCGTTGCCACAAACACCAGGATCTTGCGACGTGCGCGCAGCAGCGCCTGGACCAGCACGCCGGCTTCGCTGGAATATTCAGCCAGTTTCAACACGCGGAAGATCCGCAGCATGCGCAGGATCCGCACCACCGCCAAGGAGGCACTAGCCGGGAACAGAAGGGAGAGGAACGTCGGCAGGATGGCCAGCAGGTCGATGATTCCGTAGAAACTCGTGGCGTATCCCAGCGGCCGGCGCACGGTCCACAGGCGTACCAGGTATTCGACCAGGAACAGCAGGGTGAAAAACCACTCGGCAAGGTAGAGGTACTCGTGCCAACGCAACTTGACAGCGGCCACGCTGTCCAGCATCACCACGCCCACGCTGGCGACAATCGCCATGATCAGCCACAGGTCGAAATTGCGTTCGTCGGCCTTGTCGTGGTGGAAGATCCGGCGGTACCAGCGATAACGCGCGCCACTGGTCGTTGCCGGCGAGTGCTCGCGTTCGAACAGGCCACCGCCTTCGCGCTTAGGTTGTGTCTTGGCCGGTTCGTCGGTCATGTCGGTCACAGTGCAGCGAATGCCGCGCGTGCGGCATCGAGGGTACGAGCGATCACGGCGTCGTCGTGCGCGCTGGACATGAAACCGGCCTCGAATGCCGAGGGCGCCAGGTACACGCCGCGCTCCAGCATCGCGTGGAAGAAGCGATTGAAGGCAACGCTGTCGCAGGCCATCGCCTGCGCATAGGTATCGACGGTTTCGTGACTGAAGAACATGCCGAACATCCCACCAATCCGCTGCGTGCTGAACGCGATGCCAGCATCATGCGCCGCAGCCTCCAGCCCGTCGCATAAGGCGTGCGTGCGGCGCTCGAGATCGTCATGGAAACCCGGCGCCTGGATGATATCCAGCATCGCCAGGCCAGCGGCCATCGCCACCGGGTTGCCGCTCAGCGTGCCGGCCTGGTAGATCGGTCCGGACGGCGCGATCTGCCGCATCAGGTCGGCGCGTCCGCCGTAGGCACCCACCGGCATACCACCACCGATGATCTTGCCGAACGTGCTCAAGTCCGGGTTCACGCCGTAATGCGCCTGCGCGCCACCAAGCGCGACGCGGAAACCGGTCATCACTTCATCAAAGATCAGCAAGGCGCCATGCGTCGAACACAGCGTGCGCAAGTGCTGCAGGAAGCCCTCGCGCGGTGGCAGGCAATTGGCATTGCCGACCGCGGGCTCGACGATCAAGCACGCGATATCGCTGCCGCACTCATCGAACAATGCAGTCGCCGCATCGAAGTCGTTGTAGGTCAGGGTCAGGGTGAGGTCAGCCAGCGCCTTCGGCACGCCAGGCGAGGTGGGTACTCCGAACGTCAGCGCACCGCTACCGGCCTTGACCAGGAAACTGTCGCCATGGCCGTGGTAGCAGCCCTCGAATTTCACGATGCGGCTGCGGCCGGTGGCCCCGCGCGCCAGGCGAATGGCCGACAATGTTGCCTCGGTACCGGAGTTGACCATCCGCACCATTTCGCAACTCGGCACCAGCCCGGTGATTGTCTCGGCCATGGTGACTTCAAGTGGATTCGGCGCACCGAACGACAGGCCATCGCGCGCTGTGCGGATCACGGCATCCAGTACCTGCGGATGGTTATGGCCGACGATCATCGGTCCCCACGAACCCACGTAGTCGATGT
>JBDSIA010000103.1:0-1992 GCA_039918175.1 Thermomonas sp. | reverse complement strand
GCGGCGGCGGCGGGCGTGACCGCGGTGGTGTTCCCGAAAGACAAGGCAGTGCAACTCAATGCCACGGTGCGCAAGACCTCGGCCGGTGCGGCGGACACGATCCCGGTGTTCAGCGTCACCAATCTCTCGCGCACCCTGCGCGACCTGCAGAAGGCAGGCGTGTGGATCTACGGGCTGGCCGGCGATGCAGAAGCATCGCTGTATGCCATCGACTTGAAAGGCAACGTGGCGCTGGTGCTGGGCAGCGAAGGCGACGGCCTCCGTCGGTTAACTCGTGATAACTGTGATCAGCTGGTAAAGATTCCGATGCCCGGAGACTTCGAAAGTCTCAATGTCTCCGTAGCCACTGGCGTGGCCCTGTTCGAAGCCGTGCGTCAGCGGCAAGCCTGAGGACATCGCGGGAATGGCCCTGGAACTTGGGTGGTCCGATTGGGTTGGCCTGCTCGGGACCGTGACAATCCTGCTGGGATTCTTGCTGCTGCAGGCGGGACGCTTGGCAGGCACGGGCTTGGTCTATCAGCTGATCAACCTGTTCGGCGCAGCCGGCATCCTGGTATCGCTGATTGGCAAGTTCAATTTGTCGGTGTTCCTGCTCGAAGCCGCCTGGATGGTAGTGAGCCTCTACGGCATCGTGCGTTCCGTCATGCTCAAGCGGGCTCTGCGCGCAGGGTAGGCCACGCATTGGCGATGATGCAGAACAGTTGCGCGGTGCGTTCGGCGTCATAGATCGCCGAATGCGCTTCGCGCTGGTCCCAATCCAACCCGGCGGCATGGATCGCGCGCGCCAGCACCGTTTGTCCGTACGCCATCCCGGCCATGGTCACGGTGTCAAACACGCTGAACGGGTGGAACGGATTGCGCTTGTGCGCCACACGCGCGACTGCCGCGTTCACGAAGTTGAGGTCGAAGTGGGCGTTGTGCCCGACCAAGATCGCGCGCTGGCAACCATGGCGCTTGGCCGCAGCGCGCACCGGGGTGAACACCGCATCCAGCCCCTCGCGCTCCGGCACCGCGCCACGCAACGGGTGGTCGACCTTGATGCCGGTGATTTCCAGCGACTTGGGATCAATCGTGGTGCCGGGCGCGGGCTGGACATGCGCGCTAAACACCTCGCCCGGAACGTAGCGGCCGTCTGCATCAAGCTCGATCGGTACTGCGGCGATTTCCAGCAGCGCATTGCGGTTCCAGTCGAAACCGCCGGTTTCCACGTCCACCACCACCGGCAAATAGCCGCGGAAACGCTCGACCATGGGCTTGAAGGCGGGCGATGCGATGACGGGCGCGATGTCGGGTATCTCGGACATCGCGCCAGCCTAGCAGAGCGGGCGAGGGCGCCGAACTGCCGGTGCAACTCGGTTGCAGCAGCCTTGCAGGGTTCAGACGACCGTGGTGCTGCTTTCGTCGCGCTTGTCGCGCGGTGGCATCAGTTCCTCACCATGCAGCAGGAACCAGATGTTCTCCGCGATATTGGTGGCATGGTCGCCGATCCGTTCCAGGTTCTTGGCCATGAACAGCAGGTGCGTGCACGGGGTGATCGAGCGCGCGTCTTCCATCATGTAAGTCAGCAGTTCGCGGAACAGGCCGGTGTAGAGCGTGTCCAGCTCGGCATCGCGGGCGCGCACCTTGAGTGCGGCTTCGCCGTCGCGATTGACGTAGGCCTCCAGCACGTCGCGCACCTGGCAGACGGCCATGCGGCCCAAGGCGTCCAGTCCGCGGGTATGCGGCAACGGCGGCGACAGGTTCAGCGCCATCGAGCGTTTGGCGATATTAGCGGCGTAGTCGCCGATGCGTTCGATGTCGGAGGCCACCCGCAAGGCAGCCAGGATCATGCGCAGGTCTCCGGCCAGCGGGCCACGCCGGATCAAGTGGATCACGTAATGGTTGACCTGCTGTTCCAGCGCGTCGATCGCCTCGTCGTTGCCGATCACGCGCTGGGCGGCTTTGTCGTCGCGGCGCTCGACCACGTCCAGCGCGGCCTCCAGTTGCGCCGCC
>JBDSIA010000102.1:0-8049 GCA_039918175.1 Thermomonas sp. | reverse complement strand
GCGCTGGTCGCATTCGCGCGGCTGTATTTGGGCGCGCACTGGCTCAGCGACGTGATGGCCGGTGTATTGCTGGGCGTTGCCTGGTTACTGGTGCTGGGCATTGCCTATCGCCGCCACAGCACCCGTTCGTTCTGGATGCGACCGCTGGCTTGGATCTTCTACGGTAGCTTCGTGCTGGCCGCCGCCTGGTATGCGCCGCGCAGTGCCGATGCCACGCTGGCCAGGTTCGAGCCTTCGCCACCGCAGGAATCGCTGGCGAAGGAGGAGTGGTGGGCGCACGGCTTGCATGACGCCCGCAGTTTCGACATCGAAATCGCCGGCAACCTGCAGCCTTTGCAGGCTCGACTTCGAGCGCAAGGGTGGCGCGTGCAAGCGGAGGCGGATTGGGTTTCGCTGCTTGGGCTGCTTGATGACAGCCGCCCGCTTTCGCGCCAGCCAGTGCTGCCAATCGCGCTGGATGCGCGCCCGGAAGCGGTGTTGCTGCGTCGCAAGACTACGCATGCAGACCAGATTGAAGTCCTGCGCGTATGGCCTGCACCCGCGCGGCTTGAGGACGGCACGCCGCTTTGGGTGGGCCGCTTTGAAAGCATGCAGGCGCGCAAACGGTTGCGCCTGCTGGTGCTGTGGAAGCCGTTGCCATCGACGACAGGATTGCCTGCCGACTTGCGTGCGGTGATCGCAACGTTCCCGCAGCGGAATGTGGATGGACGCATCCGGGTTAGCACCGACACACCCTGACCCTCAAGCGTCGCCAACGTCCTGCTGATCCTGATCGTCGGCAATCCCATCCAGCAGCAGTTGCAGGCGTGCATGCGGATCATCCAGTTGCAGCAGCGCCTGCCGCTGCGCCTGCGAGACCGGCAGCAGTTCGGCAAGCCGCCAGCCGACCCACGCCGCATCCTCGAACCGCGCAGATTCTGGTTCGGCACTGGCATCGACGACCTGTTCAAGGATCCGCCGCAACAATTCCGCCAGCAGTGCATGCTGCGGACGCAATCGCGGCATTGTCGTGTCTTCTTCGCAAAACTCGATATCGCCCATGACCAGGCCGCTGTCGCGCACCCGTGTGCGTACCACGTGGAAGCGGCGATGGCCGCGGACCCGCAACAACAACAAGCCTTCCGGCGTGGTGCCGAAATCCTCGATCACCGCCTCGGTACCGAATGCCGCTGGCGTGGCCGGCGACCCGACCTCATTGCCTTCCAGGATCAGGCAAATGCCGAAACCGCTGCCGTTGCGCCCGCACTCGCTGACCATGCCGAGGTAGCGTCGTTCGAAGATCCTCAGGTCCACCGCGGCACCCGGCACCAGCACCGTGTTCTGCAATGGGAACAATGGCAGTGTGTGGGTGTCAGCCATCACGCAGCGCGGCGAGGAAGCGCCGGGGTGCGCCATCGAACCCGCCATTGGACATGAACACCACATGGTCGCCGTCACGTGCCAACGTGCGCAGCGTCCCGATCAGCGCATCGACATCGGCCACCGCTTGGCCTTCACCCTGCAACGCAGACATCACCTTGCCGGCGTCCCAGGCCAGGTCCGGGCGATGCAGGAACACCACCACGTCGGCCCCGTCCAGCGACGGGGCCAGTGCATCGGCATGCGCGCCCAGCCGCATCGAATTGCTGCGCGGCTCCATCGCAACCACGATCCGTGATTCGCCGACCTTCGCGCGCAGTCCCGCCAGCGTGGTGGCGATCGCGGTCGGGTGGTGGGCGAAGTCGTCGTAAATGGTGACCCCGGCATGCGTGCCAATCATTTCCATGCGCCGCTTGACGCTGCGGAACGCGGCCAGTGCCGGAATCACCGTTGCCACATCGACGCCCACCGCACAGCATGCGGCCAGTGCGGCAAGTCCGTTGAGTACGTTGTGATCGCCGAGCAACGACCATTCGACGATGCCGAGTTGGTTCCCTTGGTGCAGGACCGCGAACGCACTGCCGTCGTCGCGCAACTTGCGCGCGCTCCAGTCGAAAGATGCGTCGAACCCGAAGTGCTCCACCGGCGTCCAGCAGCCCATCGCCAGCACCTCCGCCAAGTGCGCGTCGGCGCCATTGACGATCAGTCGGCCGCGGCCGGGCACCGTGCGCACCAGGTGATGGAACTGGCGCTGGATCGCGGCCACGTCCGGGAAAATATCGGCGTGGTCGAATTCCAGGTTGTTGAGGATTGCCACCAGCGGCCGGTAATGCACGAACTTGCTGCGCTTGTCGAAAAACGCGGTGTCGTATTCGTCGGCCTCGACCACGAATTCGCGGCCGCTGCCGATGCGCGCGGACACACCGAAGTCTTCGGCCACGCCGCCAATCAGGAAGCCCGGATCGCGGCCGGCCGCCTGCAGCAGGTAAGCAAGGATCGTGGTGGTGGTGGTCTTGCCGTGGGTACCGGCGACGGCAATCGTGTCGCGGCCGGGCAATACCTGTTCGCTCAGCCACTGCGCGCCCGAGGTATAGGCCAGTCCATTGTCGAGGACGAATTCCACAGCGGGATTACCACGCGACAGCGCATTGCCGATCACGATTTGTTGGCAGTCGGAACTGATGTTGGCGGGGTCATAGCCCTGCGATAGCGTGATGCCGAGATTTTCCAGTTGCGTCGACATCGGCGGATACACGGCCTGATCGCTGCCTTCGACGACATGCCCGGGTTCGCGCGCGAGCGCGGCTACTCCGCCCATGAAGGTGCCTGCAATGCCGAGGATGTGGAGTTTCAAAACAAGCGCTCCGCTGCGTGCAGACTCACCCGACCTCGTGACCGCTCGAAATCGCTTCCAGGATGCGGGTGAACACTTCGTCCAGGTTGCCGACACCATCTACGACAGTGAGCTGGCCGTGCTGGCGGTAATAGTCGATCACCGGCGCGGTCTGGTTGTTGTAGACCTGCAGGCGGGTGCGCACGGATTCCGGGGTGTCGTCGGCGCGACCTTCGGCCTGGGCACGGCCGGCAATGCGCTCGACCAGCAATTCGGTAGCGACATCCAGTTGCACCGCATAGTCGAACGACTGCTTCAGCCGGCCCAGCAGATCGTCGAGCGCGGCGGCCTGGGCCAAGTTGCGCGGATAGCCATCAAGGATGAAGCCGTTACCGGTGTCTGGCCGTGAAAAGCGATCCTCCAGCATGCCAAGCAGGATTTCGTCGCTAACCAGCTCGCCGCGCGCCATGACGCTCTTGGCTTCCAGCCCCAGCTTGCTGCCAGCGGCGACTTCCGCGCGCAGCAGGTCGCCGGTGGAGATGTGCGGCACCTGCAGATGCTCCTTCAGCCGTGCCGCCTGGGTGCCCTTGCCGGAACCGGGTGCACCCAACAGAACCAATCGCATCGAATCGCTCCAGAAAGATATGGTCGGCCGACGCTACACTGCCCTTGGCCTTGCGTGGCGGCCAGCTTACCGTATCCCACCGGTCGATCCAGACCCCAGCCAGGATTTCCTGATGCGCAGCGGCACCCTGCTCTACGCCCAGTCCGGCGGCGTGACTGCGGTCATCAATGCCACTGCCTCGGCGGTGATCCAGGCCGCGCGGGCACGCAAGGTGCGGGTGCTGGCGGCTCGCAACGGCATCCTCGGAGCGCTGGGTGAGGAGCTGATCGACACCTCACTGCTGAGTTCCGCTCAGATCAAGGCTTTGGCGCATACGCCCGGTGGCGCGTTCGGCAGTTGCCGGTTGAAGCTCAAGTCGCTGGATGCCGATCGGGCGAAATACGAACGTCTGCTGGAGGTATTTCGCGCCCATGACGTGCGCTGGTTCCTCTACAACGGCGGCAATGATTCCGCCGATACCGCGCTGAAGGTGTCGCAACTGGCAGCCGAATACGACTACCCGCTCACCTGCGTCGGGGTACCCAAGACCATCGACAACGACCTGGCGGTGACCGACTGTTGCCCGGGCTTTGGTTCCGCGGCCAAGTACACCGCGGTGTCCGTGCGCGAAGCCGCGCTGGACGTGGCGGCGATGTCGGAAACCTCGACCAAGGTCTTCGTCTACGAGGCGATGGGTCGCCATGCCGGCTGGCTGGCCGCTGCTGCCGGGCTGGCCGGCAATGGCCGTAATGATGCACCGCACATCATCCTGTTCCCGGAGCGGGCCTATGACGAGTCGGCCTTCCTGGCCCAGGTCGCGGCCGTGGTCAAGCGCGTCGGCTGGTGCGTGGTGGTGGCCAGCGAAGGCATCCGCGATGCCGACGGCCGTTTCGTCGCCGATGCGGGTGGCGGCAAGGATTCGTTCGGGCATACCCAGCTTGGCGGCGTGGCTGCGCATCTGGCAGCACGCGTGAAGGATGTGCTGGGCTACAAGGTGCACTGGACCCTGCCCGATTACCTGCAGCGCTCAGCCCGCCACATCGCCAGCAAGACCGACCTGGAACAGGCGATGGCGGTGGGCCGCAAGGCGGTGGAATTCGCCTTCGCCGGCAAGAATTCGGTGATGCCGGTAATCGTGCGCACCTCGGATTCGCCTTATCGCTGGACCGTGGAGGCCGCGCCACTGGCAAAGGTCGCCAACCATGAAAAAACCATGCCCCGCAACTTCATTCGCAAGGATGGTTTCGGCATTACTGCGGCAGCGCGGCGTTATCTGCAACCGCTCATCGCCGGTGAGGCATACCCGCCGTTTGGGCGGGATGGGCTGCCGGATTATGTTGAACTGGACTGGACGACCACTCGCCGTACCCTGCCGCGCTGGGAAGATTGAGCAGGACATTGCCAGTATCGACTCTGCCGGTAGTCCCGATGAACGGCAGGGCGGTGAACGCATAGCGGCGTATGCTTGGAGTCACTTCCACCAATCGGAGGTGCCCATGAACATCAAGATTCAACTCGGTTTAGTTGTTTGCGCATCAATGCTTGCCTCGCTACCCGCCTTCGGGCAAAGCGCACGCTTCATAAGCCAAGGGGTGGCGTACGCCTACGCCGAGGATCACCAAATCACCAAACGCGTGATTGATCAGGTCATCGGTACTCCAGTAGGAGAAGGCACACAGATCGTGTTCTTCCGCCGTGACGATACGACCCCTGGTACAGCGAGCTTGAGCGAAAGCGATGTATTGCTCGCACAGATTCCTAGCGGCACACACTACGCGATCGCTGTCACACCCGGCGTCCACACCTATGTCGTGGATGGCAGTGCATTGCAACTGCAGTTGTCTCCGGGTGAGCGGCGCTTCGTGAATATCAGCAATGGGCCTGCCAACCCGCGCCCATTGCCGAGCAACGCATTGGCTTTCCTGCGCATCACAATGGGCAAGCGTCCACCGCTCTACTGAAGCACGAATCCTCGCTCGCCGCCCTGCTCCAATGCGCTCTGGGCAGGGCTGGCGGTGGTGGTCAGACTCCCTTGCAAGGCAGCCCCTCCATTGTCATCGCTGCCGCATACACCGGAATCGCCGCCAACTGCCCTTGCCGGGCCGCTTCTAGACCCTCCTTGAGGTAGATACGCGAACGACCCTGGGCATCCAGTTTCGGTGGCGCGCCCTTACTGGCTTGGCGCCAGACCCGGACCACGGCCTGTTGCGAGGGACAGCTGGCGTTGGTGACCCGGATCATGTCGTTCAGTATCCAGCCGTTGGCCACCGAGGCCTTCGCGGTCAGCGCATCGACCAGCCGGGCACGTGGCTGGCAGCGGGTACTGGTGGGCACCGCGGCGAATGCATAGGGCTTGGCCTTGTCAGCAGTGAACCGGCCTTCCAGCCGGGCGCAGGCTTCGGGAATCACCCGCAGGGTGTGCGCGACGCCATCCGCCTGTGGCGGGGCGGCTTGACGCTGGATTTCGGGTTTCAGGTCGGCGGCGCTGGCGGTGGCTGCCGCCAACACTCCGGCACAAAGCAGGATGAAACGGGACATCGGTTACTCCGGGGAAATCGACGGACGCAGGCTGCCATGGCCGGCCTGAACCCCGGGTTCATGGCCGTTACGAGGACATTTGTGGAGCCCGGCCCTGCCCGGACGGCATCTGGCTGTGCCATAGTCGCGGGGTTGCCTGCCGCGGGTTGGCACACATCGATTTTCATTCCTTCGAACACTCCGGGGAGGGGTTCATGCTGGAGCACTACGGTCTACTTCTGGCGTTTGTCTGCGCCATCATCGCGATCGGGTACGGCCTGTGGGCTGCGTCCTGGATCAATCGCCAACCTGCCGGCAATGAGCGCATGCAGGAAATCGCGGGTGCCATCCAGGAAGGCGCGCGCGCTTACCTGAATCGCCAATACACCACGATTGCCATCGCCGGCGTCGTGCTGTTTGTGTTGATCGGATTCGCCCTCACCTGGTATACCGCGATCGGCTTCCTGATCGGCGCGGTACTGTCGGGCGCTGCTGGCTACATCGGCATGAACGTTTCAGTACGCGCCAACGTGCGCACTGCCGAGGCCGCGCGCAAGGGCATCAGCCAGGCGATGGATGTCGCGTTCAAGGGTGGCGCGATCACCGGCATGCTGGTGGTCGGACTGGGCCTGCTGGGCGTTGCCGGTTATTACGCGGTGCTGACCAGGCATCTGGGCGTCGGCCAGGAGGATGCGCTGCATGCACTGGTCGGGCTGGCGTTCGGTTCGTCGCTGATCTCGATCTTCGCGCGCCTGGGCGGCGGCATCTTCACCAAGGGTGCCGACGTCGGCGCGGACTTGGTGGGTAAGGTCGAAGCCGGCATCCCGGAAGACGACCCGCGCAACCCGGCGGTGATCGCCGACAACGTGGGCGACAACGTAGGCGACTGCGCCGGCATGGCCGCCGACCTGTTCGAGACTTACGCGGTCACGATCATCGCCACCATGCTGCTGGCAGGCCTTAGCTTCGCCGAGGACAGCAACGCGGTGTTGTATCCGCTGGTGCTGGGCGCGGTGTCGATCATCGCCTCGATCATCGGCGCATTCTTCGTCAAGGTCAGCCCCGACAAGCCGAACATCATGGGCGCGCTGTACAAGGGCGTGATCGTGTCGGCGCTGCTGTCTGCGGTCGCGTTCTGGTTCGTCACCGCCAACATGTTCCCCGCTGGACTGGCCCCGGCTGATGGCAGCGCTTCGCTGACCGCGACTAACCTGTTCCTGTGCGGCCTGATTGGCCTGGTGCTGACCGGAGTGATCGTGTGGATCACCGAGTACTACACCGGCACCCAGTTCAAGCCGGTGCAACACGTGGCGCAGGCTTCGACCACTGGGCACGGCACGAACATCATCGCCGGCCTGGGCGTATCGATGAAGTCGACCGCGCTGCCGGTGATTGCGGTGTGTGCGTCGATCTGGGGCGCGCATGCATTGGCAGGCCTGTACGGCATTGCCATCGCCGCCACCGCCATGCTGTCGATGGCCGGGATGATCGTGGCGCTGGACGCCTACGGCCCGATCACCGACAACGCCGGGGGCATTGCGGAGATGGCCGACATGCCTCCGGAAGTGCGTGCGGTGACCGACCCGCTGGACGCCGTGGGCAACACCACCAAGGCAGTGACCAAGGGTTACGCGATCGGTTCGGCCGCACTGGCCGCGCTGGTGCTGTTCGCCGATTACACCCACAACCTCGACACCGCCGGCGCAGCCAAGGCCGCGCTGAACGGTGTGGCGTATGAGGCGGTGCGCTTCGACCTGTCCAACCACATGGTCATCATCGGCCTGCTGATCGGTGGCCTGATTCCGTATCTGTTTGGGGCGATGGCGATGGAAGCCGTCGGCCGTGCGGCAGGTGCGGTGGTCGAGGAAGTGCGTCGCCAGTTCCGCGACATCCCCGGCATCATGGAAGGGACCGGGAAGCCTGACTACAGCAAGGCCGTGGACATGCTGACCAAATCGGCGATCAGGGAAATGGTCGTGCCGTCGCTGCTGCCGGTCGCGGTGCCAGTGGTGGTCGGCTTGGTGCTGGGCGCGCAAGCGCTTGGCGGCCTGCTGATCGGCACGATTGTCACCGGCATCTTCGTGGCGATTTCGATGACCACCGGTGGCGGTGCATGGGACAACGCCAAGAAGTACATCGAGGACGGCAACTGCGGTGGCAAGGGCTCCGAGGCACACAAGGCCGCGGTCACCGGCGACACCGTCGGCGATCCCTACAAGGACACCGCTGGTCCCGC
>JBDSIA010000101.1:0-2171 GCA_039918175.1 Thermomonas sp. | reverse complement strand
CTTTGTCCGACGACCAGTTGCTCGATGCGATGCTGGCCACGCCAATCCTGATCAACCGCCCATTCGTGTTCACCCCGCTGGGCACGCGCCTGTGCCGGCCGGACTCATCGTTGGTGCTGGAGATCCTGCCGCGGTGCGAATTTCCCTTCGCCAAAGAAGATGGCGACGTCGTGATCGATGCGTCCGGCAAGCGGATTCGCTGACCGCTACTTGCCGATCCGCGCCAGCATCGCGCGCAGACCGGCTTGGGTATCGGGCTGCATCCATGCCGCAACGAAGCGTGGCAGGTCGATGCGCTCGGGCTGCAGCGCGGCAATCACGTCGCGACGGGCGATCCGCCGGGTTTCCAGTACAGGCCCGCGCGGCAACTCCAGCAAACCCTCCAGCCACACCCGCGCACGGGTGGCGACATCATCAATCCCGGTCAGCTCGTCCACCAAGCCAATCGCGAGAGCCTCAGTCGCATCCACCAGCACGCCGCTGACCAGCAAGCGCTCGGCACGGTGTGGGCCGACCACGCGCGCCAGCAGCGACTGGATGCCTTCCGGCGCGACCAAGCCGACCTGGGTTTCGTTCAGGCCGATCCGGTACGGCCCATCGGCCATCACCCGGTAGTCGCAGCACAGTGCCAACACGCAACCGCCGGCAGGCGAATGTCCGGCCAGCGCGGCCGCTACCGGCACCGGGCAGCCGGCGAGCGCACGCGCGGCATCGAAGAAGTCATTCCACGCCGACAGCAATGCGCCCGAGTCGTCGCCCAGCGAAAGCAGGAACGGCACGTCCAGCCCCGCGCAAAACACCTTGGGTCCGCCGGCCAGCACGATGCCGCACGCGCCGTTGGCAACCGCCTCTGAAATGGCTTCAGTCAGTGCCTGGCACAGTGATGGATTGAGCGCATTGACCGGTGCCCGCGCCAGGCGCACTTCGTGGATATCGCCATGGACGGTGGTTTCGACGAGCGACATGCGCGGCTTCCGGTGACGGGTGAGCCGTTATCATAGGCGCATGAACATTCGGGCCGTACTTGCGTTGCTGCTGTTGACCATGTCCTTGTCCGCCTGCGTGCGTGACTGCTTGCCGCAGGTCAAGGATGGCTGGATTCGTCTGGTTCCAGGCGGCATGCCGATGCACGCGGGCTTTGCTCGCATCGACAATGCCTGCCCGATGCCGGCCACGATTGTCAGCGCCAGTAGTCCTGCTTATGGCAGTGTCGAAGTGCACGAATCAAGACTCATCGATGGCATCAACCGCATGCGCCAATTACCGGAACTGCGGATCGCCCCTGATGGCGCGGCCATGCTCAAGCCCGGCGGCATCCACCTGATGCTGATGCAGCCGAAAGCGCCGCTGAAGGAAGGTAGCCGAGTGGTGATCGCATTCAAGCTCAAGGACGGTCGCGGCGTGCTGGGCGAGTTCGAGGTACGCAAGCCGGTGTTGTAAGCAAATTTTCTAGCGCAGCGCTTTCTGCACAAGTTCCGGCAATGCAATGGGTCGACCCGTCGCGCGATCAACCCATACCATCACCACATGCCCGTCGGCATGCAGGACACTGCCGCCTGCAGACCGGATGCGATGCCCGACGGTCAAGCTGGTAGTGCCGATGCGTTGCGCGAACAACTCCACGATGATCGATGATGGATAGTCGATTGGCGACCGGTAGTTGAGCTGCACCGCCGCCAGCAGCGGCGCGATCAGGTCGTTGACCCATTGTCCGTCGAAGGTCTCGAACCAGCGAATCCGGGCTTCCTCGAGATAGGTCAGGAAATTGGAATTGTTGACGTGGCCGAACGCGTCCAGGTCGCGCCAGCGCGGTTCAAGCGCATGCTGGAACAGCACGCTTGGATCCTTTGCCGCAACATCTCTCATGGCTCGACCTGCAGGCGCGGGGCCTTGGGAGTCTTGGATGTCTTTGAGGTCTTTGAAGGATTCGAACTCTTGGCGGACTTGGCGACGGCCTTGCCTGTTTTTGCGCCGGGCTTGGTGGCCCCAAGCACGCGTGCCAGAAACTGTCCGGTATGCGAGCGCGGTTGTTTCGTGAGGTCTTCCGGCGTGCCTTGGGCGACGATCTCGCCGCCGCGATACCCACCTTCCGGACCCAAGTCGATCACCCAGTCCGCTGTCTTGATCACATCGAGATTATGTTCGATCACCACAATCGTGTTGCCATCGTC
>JBDSIA010000100.1:0-5721 GCA_039918175.1 Thermomonas sp. | reverse complement strand
ACTCGCGGCCGATCAGCATGCGGCGGATTTCATTGGTGCCAGCGCCGATCGCATAAAGCTTGGCATCGCGCAGCAAGCGGCCGGTCGGGTATTCATTGATGTAGCCATTGCCGCCGAGCGACTGGATCGCTTCAAGGGTCACCTGCACTGCGGCATCGGACGCATGCAGCAGGCAGGATGCCGCATCGACGCGACTTTTGTGGCCAGCATCGTAATCGCGCGCGACTTGGTAGGCGAACGCGCGCGAGGACTGCAGCGACGTGTACATATCGGCGATCTTGCCCTGCATCAGTTGGAAGGTGCCGATGGCTTCATCAAACTGCCTGCGTTCGCGGATGTAGGGCAGGGTGATGTCGAGCGCAGACTGCATCAGCCCGATCGGCCCGCCGGATAGCACCAGGCGTTCGGTGTTCAATCCGCTCATCAACACCTTGACGCCTTGATTGACTTCGCCCAGCACGTTGTCAGCCGGGATCGCGCAATCCTCGAACACCAATTCGCAGGTGTTGCTGCCGCGCATGCCAAGCTTGTCGAGCTTTTGCGCGGTGGAAAAACCGGGCATGCCTTTTTCGATGATGAACGCGGTCATGCAGCGGCTGCCCGCGTCCTTGCCCGCGGTACGCATATAGACCACCAGCACGTCGGCTTCGGGGCCGTTGGTGATCCACATCTTGTTGCCGTTGGCGATCCATGCGCCATCCTTTAGTTCCGCGCGGCAACTCATCGAGCCGACCACGTCCGACCCGGCGCCGGGTTCGCTCATCGCCAGCGCGCCCTTCCACTCCCCGCTGCACAGCTTCGGCAGGTACTTCGCACGCTGCGCGTCGTTGCCGTTGGCGTAAAGATTGTTCACGCACAGATTGCTGTGCGCGCCGTAGCTCAGGCCGATCGAACCCGATGCGCGACTGATTTCCTCCATCGCCACCATGTGCGCCAGGTAACCCATCTCCGAGCCGCCAAACTCGCCGGGCACGGTGATGCCAAGCAGCCCCATCTCGCCCAGCTTCGGCCACAAGTCCTGCGGGAAGGCATTGTCCTCGTCGACCTGCGCTGCACGCGGCGCGATCTCGGCTTCGGCGAAGCGGCGCACGGCATCGCGCAAGGCATCGATCTCTTCACCGAGGGGAAATGGGCGCATGGGGCGATCCTGTGTTCGGAAAAGAAGACGGGGCCAGTGTGGCCCCGTCCATTATGGTTGATCTGGCGCGAAGCCCGGATCAGTGACCTCTGATCCGCCCCTGGAAACGCGGCTGCGCGCGGCCCAGCGGCAGCTTCAGCTTTCCGATCTTTTCGATGCGTTCCTCGGCCAGGCGGTCGGCCGCCATGTAGGTCGGAATGCCGTCGCGCTCGGCGATCTCGTAGATGCGCGCAAGGTTGTGATAAATCGTGCGCATCATCCGCATCGCGCGTTCGCGGTTGTAGCCGTCGATTTCCAGCGACACGTTCATCACGCCGCCCGCATTCACCGCATAGTCGGGTGCGTACAGGATGCCGCGCTTGGCCACTTCGTCGCCGATCGCGTTGTTGGCCAGCTGGTTGTTGGCCGCGCCGCAAATGACCTTCGCCTTGAGCCGGGGCAGGGTGGCTTCATTGATGGTGCCGCCCAGCGCACACGGCGAATAGACATCGGCCGGCACGTCGTAGATCTCATCCAGCCCGACTGCTTCGGCGCCGTATTCGTTGACCGCCTTGTCGACCAGGCCCTTGTTCATGTCGGTGACGAAGATCTTGGCGCCGCGTTCCTTCAGCAGCTTCACGAACTCCATCCCGACATGGCCCAGGCCCTGCACCGCATAGGAATACTTGCCGACCTCCTCGTCGCCGTATTTCTTGTCCAGGGTCGCCATCAGCCCCTGCAAGGTGCCGTAGGCGGTGAACGGCGACGGGTCACCCGAGCCACCGTGGACCTGGTGTACGCCGGTGACGTACTCCGTCTCGCGGTACACGTATTCCATGTCATTGACGTCGATGCCGACGTCCTCGGCGGTGATGTAGCGCCCGCCGAGTGATTCCACGAACTGGCCAAATGCGCGAAACAGCGCCTCCGATTTGTCGCTGGCCGGGTCGCCGATGATGACTGCCTTGCCGCCGCCCAGGTTGAGGCCGGCCACCGCGTTCTTGTAGGTCATGCCGCGGCTCAGGCGCAGCACGTCGTTGAGCGCCTCTGCCTCGTTCTGGTAGGGCCACATGCGGGTGCCGCCCAGCGCCGGGCCAAGCACGGTGTTGTGAATCGCGATGATGGCCCTCAGGCCCGCATCCTTGTTATGGCAAAAGACCACCTGCTCGTGGCCGGTCGTGTCGAGGGTTTCGAAAATCATCGGGTGCTCCCAGTCTGGACGAGATCCGCATGGCGGCGTCTGCCAGTGTGTGTTGAGTCGCTGGAACGAGTGGAAAAGCCGGATCGAGCGACAGATAGGCGCCAGGTTCGGATCGCGGGGCGCATTTTACCCAGGTCGGCCGTCAAAAGTGCTTTGTGCAGCACGCACAACCGGCATGAACTTCCATACGCATGCGTGCGGAGCGGGGCTCCGGCACGCGCCTGTGGAGCGGTGCCTGCTTCTCCTCAATCAGCATTCTGCTTGCCCATCTTCTTGCCCAACTCAGCGCACTGATCAGAGCGCTCGATGCTGGCAATGCGCTGTTCGCGGTCAAACGCGGCCGCCGTGAAGTCGTGTTCGACAAAGCCAACGCTCCAAGTCGTCAGTCCCTGTGCGTGTAGCCAATACGGCACCGCGATATCGCGGCGCACATGGCCGTTGCCGGCGATCAGCACGACGCCATGCGCCGCATGGGTGCGCAGGGTCTCAGCCATCACCACATCGCGGGCGATCTGAGCGCGCGCCATCGGCTCCAGCATCTCGTCGGGCAGCATGCCGCAGTGGCCAGTGCGTACCTCTTCTATTTGTAGCGCCAACACTGCGGTCGGCACCGGCTGGTCCAGCCCGTATCTGCTGATCTCGCCCGGATCCAGCGCCGAGGCAATCCCGTCCTGGATCACCTTGCCTGCATCCGCACGCGACATGTTGGCCGCCAGCAACGACAGTTTATATTGCATCGCCAATGCAATCACGGGCTTGTAGAAAGCCCAGTTCCATCCGGACTTCCCGGACACCAGTCGAGTGACTACACAGTCGGCATCGGGGCATTCGCTCATCGCAACATCCAGCGCCGGTTGCTGCTCGCGGTCGAACTGCTCCATCGCGATGGCCGGGCGCCAGCCGGATGCAAGGCGCTCGCGCAGTACTTCGGTCCGCAGGCGGTGCCCTTCACCGTTGTCGTGGGTTTCGCCAAGCAACAACACCTCCGGCGTCGCGATCAGTTCCTTGTGCGCACATGCCGCCAAGAGTGGCAGTAACAAGAGCATGGGCAGGCGGCGAGCGGCGTGCATGGGCGTCTCGGTTGCGTGCATGCGGGCGTGCACGTTGACAGCATACGGGCATGCAGGCGCACGAGAGGATCGTCAGAACGGGGGCTACGCGTGCAGGCAGCGCATTGTGTTCGCCCAGGACTGCGCAAAAAACGCCGACCTCGCCACCAGGAGGGAGTAGGCGAGGCCGGCGGCTGGTGGCGCCCCAAATGGCTGGGGTGCGCTTCCAACACTCCTTACGTGCCGGCATGGCCACCGGATGCACCGAATTCCAAAAAAACAGCTGGCCACGCTGCCGGCCTTCTGGCCGTTCATACTCGCTGATCGCGTTCCTTCGTCCAAGTTCAACTAAAACTGCAACTAAAGCTGCATCCGTCCAACCATCCTCCCAGGAGTTGTCCATGTCATCCGCTTTGAAGCCGTGTGTCCTCGCGATCGCGTTGTCCTTGGTCATCTCCGCACCGATGCCGCCTGCAACGGCCGCCATGCAGGCCGCCGACCAGACAGCCTCCGACACGCCTTCTGCCACACCGCGCGGCACAACGTTCATCGTCCCCGCCGGTTTCACCCAACGCGCGCAAGGCAATGCAGTGTTCCTCATGCCGCCGGAAGCCGATGGCTCGCGGATTGCAATTCTCGATGCCGTGGCGGACAACGCGGACGCTGCGGTCGCCGAGGGCTGGAAGCTGCTGGGGATGTCGCCGAAGTTCATGCTTGCCACCGATGCTGCGCCGCGTGACGGTTGGGAAGCGCGCCGTTTTTATGACTATGACGTGGCGGCCAATGCCAAGCGCGCAATCAGTGCCAGCGCTTTTCGCAAGGGCAAGACGTGGACCGTGTTGATGGTGGATGTCGACCAGGCCATCGCGGAGAAGCGCGGTTCGCAGTTCGGCAAGATCGGCCAACGCCTGCAGCCCGCCGGCTACGCGCGCGAGAATTTCGAAGGGCGCACGGCGCACAAGCTGGACGCGGCGCGCCTGAAGACAGTTGCCGACTTCGTCGAATCCATGCGCAAGGAGTTCGATGTGCCCGGCGTGGCCATCGGCATCGTGCAGGACGGCAAGGTGGTGATGTCGCAGGGCTTCGGCGTACGCACGCTGGGCAAGCCGACGCAAGTGGATGGTGACACCCGCTTCATGATCGCCTCCAATACCAAGGCGCTGACCACGCTGATGATGGCGAAGCTGGTCGATGCAGGAAAACTCGACTGGAATGCGCCAGTCACCAGCGTCTACCCGGCCTTCAAGCTGGGTAGCGCCGACACCACCCGGCAGGTGCTGGTCAAGAACCTGATCTGCGCCTGCACCGGTGTCCCGCGCCAGGACTACGAATGGTTGTTCGAGGGCGAGAAGCAGAGCCCGGCCACGGTGTTGCAGACGCTCGGCACGATGCAGCCCACGAGCGGGTTCGGCGAGTTGTTCCAGTATTCCAATCCGATGGCGGCGGCGGCTGGCTATATCGGCGGCCAGGTCGCGTATCCCGGCATGGAGCTGGGTGCGGGTTACGACAAGGCCATGCAGACGTTGGTGTTCGACCCACTGGGCATGCGCAACACCACCTTCGACTACGCGCGCGCGCAGACCGGCGACTACGCCGCGCCCCATGGCTTCGACATCGACCGCAAGGTCGAGATAATGGGCATGGCGTTGAATGACACGATCGTCGCGTCGCGGCCGGCGGGCGCGGCATGGAGCACCGTCAACGACCTGCTCAAGTACGTGCAGATGGAAATCGACCACGGCATGCTGCCGGACGGCACGCGCTACATCGGCGAAGCCGCGCTGATGCAGCGTCGCGAGCCGCAGATCGCGCTGGGCGTCGGCAAGGACTACGCGATGGCACTGATGGTGGACAAGAGCGACGGCGTCACCGTGGTTGATCACGGCGGCGACATGGGCGGCTTCCACTCCAACATGATGTGGTGGCCGGACCAGAAGGTCGGCGCTGTGATCCTGACCAATGCCGATGAAGGCGTGATGTTGCGCGGCCCGTTCAAGCGTCGCCTGATGGAGCTGATGTTTGATGGCGAGGCGCAGGCAGTCGCCAGTGCGAAGGCGAATGCCAAGGCGAATCGCGAAGGATTCGCGGCCTATCGCAAGTTGCTTCAATATCCAGGCGACAAGACCGCGATTGCGGGCCTGGCCCCGCGTTACCGCAACGCCGCGCTCGGCGACCTTGTGGTGTCCAGCGACGATGGCGGCACCTGGTTTGACGTCGGCAGCTTCAAGTCACGCATTGCGACAATGCCGCAGCCGGATGGCAGCCTGGCATTCGTGACCACCGACAGCGTCGCTTCGGGCTTCCCGTTCGTGCGTGCGGACAAGGACGGCATGCGCCACCTGATCGTGCGCGAC
>JBDSIA010000099.1:0-4107 GCA_039918175.1 Thermomonas sp. | reverse complement strand
CCGGATCCGATTGCGAAGTCATCAACGCCCTGTACCGCGATGGCGAAATACCGGCGACCTGGCTGGGCCGCCTCAACGGCATCTTCGCCTTCGCTTTGTGGGATGTGGGCGCCAAGCGTGCCTTGATTGCACGCGACCACATGGGTATCTGCCCGCTCTACTGGGGCCACGATGCCGAAGGCCGGATCTGGGTTGCTTCCGAAATGAAAGCAATCGCGCGCATGTGTGCCGATGTCGCCGCGTTCCCGCCGGGACATGTGTTCGATACCGGCACCGATGAACTCACACATTGGTACAAGCGCGCATGGCGCGACTACGACGCGGTGCAGGGTGTGGCCGCCGACAAAGCAGAACTGCGCGAGGCATTCGAGCGTGCAGTGCACCGGCAGATGATGAGCGACGTGCCGTATGGCGTGCTGCTTTCAGTCGGGCTTGACTCATCGCTGGTCGCGGCTTGTGCAGCCAAGTTCGCACGCAAGCGCATCGAGGACGACGACAAGGGCGAAGCCTGGTGGCCGCGCCTGCACAGCTTCGCGATCGGCCTGGAAGGTTCTCCGGATCTAGCGGCCGCGGAGATCGCCGCCGCGGCACTTAGCACGGTTCACCACGGCTTCACCTACAGTTTCGAGGAAGGACTCGACGCGCTGCCGGAAGTGATTCGCCACATCGAGACTTATGACGTCACCACCATTCGTGCATCCACGCCGATGTACCTGCTGGCGCGCCGGATCAAGGCAATGGGCGTCAAGATGGTGCTGTCCGGCGAGGGTAGCGACGAACTGTTCGGTGGTTATCTGTATTTCCACAAGGCGCCGAACGCGCGCGAATTCCACGAGGAACTCGTGCGCAAGCTCGACGCACTGCACAGCTTCGATTGCCTGCGTGCCAACAAGTCGATGATGGCCTGGGGGGTTGAACCGCGCGTGCCATTCCTGGACGTTGAATTCATGGATGTGGCGATGCGCATGGACGCCCAGCACAAGATGGCGGGTGCCAGGCCTGATGGAAGCACGAGAATCGAGAAGGCAATACTGCGCGAAGCCTTCGAGGGTTACCTGCCGAAGGAAATTCTATGGCGGCAGAAGGAACAGTTCAGCGATGGCGTCGGCTACGGCTGGATCGACGGCTTGAAAGCGCATGCGGATGCCCACGTCAGCGATGCCGCCTTCGCCGAAGCCGCCACGCGATTCCCGATCAACACGCCGATGACTAAGGAAGGCTATTTCTACCGCGACCAGTTCGAGCAGGTGTTCCCGGGTGATGCCTGCGCCAACACCGTGCCGGGTGGCAAGTCGATCGCATGCTCATCACCCGCCGCGATCGCCTGGGATGCCGCATTCGCCAATGCTGCTGATCCATCCGGTCGCGCGATTGCAGGCGTACACGCTGCCGCCTTGTAGTGGTTTCAGTTGCCAATGAGTTTCGAGTGAAGCGCACGCAACCTCAACGCAGCGCCTTCTTCACTTCCGCCACGAACTCGGGATCCGGCTCGCTGCCCATCTTTTCTGTGCGGGCCAGGATGCGACCGTCGCTGTCGAGCAAGACCAACGCGCTGCTGTGGTTGAACTGACCATCGGGGAGTAGGCGGTAGCGGATGCCGAGCACGCCGGCCACTGCGCGCACGTTTTTTTGCGGCGGCGAGGCCAGGGCCCAGCGCCTGGTATCGAGCTTGCGCTTGTCGACCACGGTTTTCAGCGTAGCCGGGTCGTCGTTCTTCGGATCCATGCTGATCAACAGGATGCCCAGCTTGTTCTGCTGAGTGGCATCCAGCTGATGCTCGATCGCCTTTCCGGAATCCACGATCAGCGGGCAGATGTACTGGCAAGAGGTATAGAACATCGCGACCAGCTGCGGTTTGCCGCGGCGCGTGCGCCAATCCTTCGTGTGGCCATCCTGGTCGGTAAGCGGTAGCGAGAGCTGGTACAGCGAGTCGGCCGGCAACGGTGCCAACTTGCCGGCCGCCGACGCATCGATGGGAAGCAGGCCAACAGACAGCACGCCACCGGCGAGCAGCATTGCGATGGCGAACACGCGGCTTCGGGAAATTTTTGTCATTTCGCACTCCTTGCACATCGGAAACCCATGTTCGGGGTGGCATCTGCACCGCCGAGCGACGACAGCATCGCGACCCGCATCAGCACCGCGTAGTTCTCGCGGTCGTTCATCGAAAGTGCACCTGCACCGCAGAACTTCGCGGTATCGGCATCGCCCTGCTTGCGGTTGTCACCATCGACCAGCAGCGCGGAATAGTCTTCGGTCCATTCCCACACCAGACCGTGGATGTCCTGCACGCCATAGACATCCGGCGCTTGCAGGCCGACGCGCGGCAACGCGCTGCTGGACGGACGCGAGTACCAGGCCAGGATGCGTTCGCGCCAGGCCGGGTCGCTGCGTGCATCTCGGCGGGTTTCGTCAGACGCGGCGACGTATTCCCATTCCTGCCAGGTTGGCAGGCGTGCATCGATCGATTCGCAATAAGCGCTTGCAGCGAACCAGCTGACCCAGGTCACCGGCTGGTCGGGCCGGGCGACATCGCCAAGTTGAGTGGGTGATGCCCAGTGCGACAGGTATCGCTGCTCGGCGAACACCGGCGAAACCTGTTCCCGTTGCCATTGCGGATCGCGCTTCACGAACGCCAGGAACTGCGCGTTGCTGACCGGCGTGCGCATCAGCGCAAATGGCTTCACCCGTGTGCCCTTGGACTCGTCTTCGTACTTCAGTGCGGAACGTAACGTTCCACCGGCAATTGCCGCGTAGCTGATCCCCGCTGCGCCGGCGGCGAGGCCGGCGAGCGGGAGTCCGATCAACAACGCGATCAAGGCGCGGCGCATGTCTCAGTGACCTGCGCCACCGGCACTGGCTGGTGCAGCGGCGCGTGCAGCCTTGGCATCGTCGCGGCTGATCTGGCCACCCGGATTGCCCCAGCTGTTCAACACATATGTGCCGATGTTGGCCACTTCGTCATCGGTCAACTGCGCCATCGGCGGCATCACCGAGTTGTAGTCCTTGCCGTTGACCGTGACCGAACCGGTCAGGCCATGGGTCATGATTGATGCGATGCGCTTCGGATCCTTGGCCAGGAAGTCGGACTTGGCCAGCGGCGGGAATACGCCGGCCATGCCGGCACCATCGGGCTGGTGGCAAGTTGAGCAGGTACCGGCAAACAGCACCTTGCCGGCGGCGATCTGCTCTTCCTTGGTCAGCGTACCGGCCTTGAAGGCGGCGGCGGCGGCAGCCACCGGCGCACGGTTGGTGCCCGCGGCCTGGTCGCCCAGGTACACAGCATCGACTTCCTTGCCGGAGTAAATGTCCTTCTTCTCGGGGCCGTCGGCCTTGAGGATGGCCAGCGCGCCCTTGTTAAACGCGCGGAAGATGCTGTGGTCGACCAGGATATAACTGCCCGGCACTTCGATGTGGAACTCGGCCATCATCGCGCCGCCCGACGGGATCAACGTGGTTTGCACGTTCTCCTGGTACTTGGTGCCGCCCTCGTACCAGACCTTGTCGAAGATCTCGCCGATGACGTGGAAGCTCGACACCAGGTTCGGGCCGCCGTTGCCCACGTACAGGCGCACGGTTTCATTGGTCTTGGCGGTCAGTGCCTTGTCGCCGGTCAGCGCGCCATCCATGCCGTTGAACAGCACATACGTCGGGCGCTCATCGATCGCCTTTTCCATGTCGAACGGTTGATGGCCCTTCTCGCGGTATTTGCCGGTCGTATAGAAGTCGCCCTGCATCACGTAGAACTCGCGATCCACCGGCGGCAACCCTTCCGGCGGCTCGACAAGGATCATGCCGTACATGCCATTGGCGATGTGCATGCCGACCGGCGCGGTCGCGCAGTGGTAGACGAACAGCCCCGCATTCAGCGCCTTGAAGGTGAAGCGACTGACATGACCGGGTGCAGTGAAGCTGGACGCCGCCCCACCGCCTGGGCCGGTCACGCCGTGCAGGTCGATGTTGTGCGGCATCTTGCTGTCCGGCATGTTGCGCAGGTGGAATACCACCGTGTCGCCCTGGCGCACGCGGATGAAGCTGCCTGGCACGGTGCCACCGAAGGTCCAAAAGGTGTACGTCACGCCCTCGGAGATCGGCATTTCCTTTTCG
>JBDSIA010000098.1:0-4129 GCA_039918175.1 Thermomonas sp. | reverse complement strand
GGACTTGCCGGTGGAAATCTTGGCGTGGGTCATGGCGTCGACGTCGGGATTGATCCGCACCGACGCACGCGCAATCACGCCACGCTTCGATGCCAGCGCTTGCAGCAAGTCGAGCTCGGCAAGTGATTCAAGGTTGAAGCGGGCGACGCCAGCATCGAGACCTTGTTCGATTTCATCGGCCGACTTGCCGACGCCTGAAAATACGATGCGATCAGCAGGGATGCCAGCCCGCAACGCCCGCTGCAATTCACCGCCAGACACGATGTCCGCGCCTGCGCCCATCTCTCCCAACATTCGCAGGACTGCGCCGTTGCTGTTGGCCTTCACGGCATAGCAGATGCCGGCATCCATGTCTTGGAGCGCTGCCTGCAGCGCCTTCAACCGGCTGCGGATCGCGTCGGTCGAGTAGACATATAGCGGTGTTCCCTCGCGTCTCGCGAGCACCGTGAGGTCTACGCCTTCGCAAGTCTCCAATGCAACAGCGGCTTCTTGTTCCAGCATGGCGTCATCCAAAAAAAAGGCAGGCCGAAACCGGGATCGCCCTTGGAAGAAATATTGAGGTCAGAACGAGGCCTTCTACCGGCCACTTCCGAATCACGTTGGCACCTACGATCGTGACCCATGGCATGCGGCAAACCGCGGCCCGAACCGTGCAGGCCAGGTTCCGCGCAAAATAGTTGGACAGACCGACGTGCCCAACCGACTCATCACGTGTCCCGGGTGGATTCTCATGGTTGTGGCGTGGCGACGAAGTCGTAATCCCACTGGTCGAAATACAGGTTGCCGCCGGCCCATTCGGCTTCACCGCGTTGCAGGTCAACGGTTTCGGACCGAACGAAGCGTTTGGCCGGCTGCAGTGGCTGGCCGTAGTCGTCGTTGAATGCGACGCGGTAACCATCCAGGCCACCGAGGTAGAACCCGGCGACTGCCGGATCAGCGGCGTCCAGTCGGCCGAAGGTCACGTCCATCGGCATCCAGCCATACGGCGCGATGTACAGCTGTCCCCAGTCGTGCAGGTTCCAGAAGGACTGCACGCCGCCCTTGTCGGCGAACATCATTCCCGACTGCCAGCGCGCCGGGATGCCATTGAGGCGCAGCAGCGTCATCAGCAGCAACGTCTGTTGCCCGCAGTCGGCGTGGCCGGCATGCAAGGCGTAGTCACTGATGTTGCTGATGGTTGAGTACTCGCGCGCACCGGCCCACGGGATCTGGTCGACCGCGGCGAAGAGTTTCTGCGCGATGCGCCAGGGATTGGTTTCATCGCCCACCACGCGGTTCGAGAACGCGCGCACGTCATCGGTGAACACGACATGCGGCGGTCGCTGCGCCACGAATGGTGCGAGGTCCGGCGGCACTTTGTTCGCGACGACTTTGTCCGCATCTACATCGACATGGCGCGCACTGATGGTGACGTCATAAGTGACCGAGAATTCCGTGGGCTGCCCCGCCACTGCCTTCTTTTCAAACTGCACCGTGCGTTGCATGGCAGATTCCGGGGCGATGGTGTGGGTGGCCGGTTGGCTGGACAACAGGCGGATGTCTTCCTGCTGGCCGGGGATCTCACGTGGGTAAGGGACCCAGGCGCTGACCGCCTCGCCAGCGGGTACCGCGTCGGCATGTACGGTGAGCGATTGGGTGATGCGCAGGCGCCGCGGCAGCACACTGTCTGCATATGCTTCTCGTGCCTTTTCAATCACCGCGCTATGGTGCGGATTGGTCGATTCCAGAGGACTTCCGACGAAAGGTTTCGGGTTGGCGCGGCGCGTGCGTGCTTCCGCGCTGAGCTGGAAAAGATTGGACGCAGCACGGTTGAAGTACAGCCGCTTGCCGTCGATGTCCATGTGTTCCAGCAGGCCCTGTCCGTCCCAGCGCGCGAACTCGGCATCGCCGAGATCGGGGATCTGCTTGCGCAGGCGTTCGCGGACCTGAGTGGCGTCCTGGTCGAAGTCCAGCGTAATGCGGCGCATGCGTTCGCGCTGGAAGGCCAGCAGGTGCGCCTCCAGCGGGGAGGCTTGCGGCATTGCGGCATCGATAGCATTCCCGGCACCGGCAAACTCGCCACGGTCGATGCGTGCAATCACTGCCTGCACCGTGGGGTTATCGGAATATTCCGCACCCTTGGCCACGGGTGCTTGATCCATCGGATCATGGTCGATTGTGGTAGTTGCAAGGGCCGCTGCCATCCCGAAAGCCAAAAGCAAAGTCAATAACAGGACGTGCCCATGCCATTGACGCTGCGGTTGAAGCGGCAACGACCTGATAATGGCAACATGATTTGAAACATCGCGCACGAGACGCATCCAGACGATCCTCGAAGTGTTGCTTGTGTAGCACGCAGTCAAGGACTGGTCAATAATTTATTCTTGGCGTATAAATTTAGCGAATTAGTTATTCCACACTGAACAATCAATGCTCCCCCCGAAGATTCACCGGGCGACTCCAGGGCGCAGTCAATGAAGAAATGCGAGGCAACATGAGCCAGTCCACCGTATGCATGCGATCCCCCAAGCCGAGCTTGCTTGCGACATCACTTGCCACGACGTTGGCACTCGTCATGTTCGCAACCGGCTGCGTCAGTCAGCAGGTTGCGGACAGGCGCGTCGAATCCGTGCCGCAAAGCACGCTAGGCGTTCCAGGCGTGGGCGAAACGCAACTGGATCCCGCCTTCTGGATCCAGCGTCAGCCCGCCGCGAATACGACCCTGCTCGATGCTTCGACGGTCGCTGCACGCAACGCGGACTTGTTCGCGCGCGATGCATCAATGCACGACCTCGCTGCGATGCCGGGAACGCTTGGACGCACGCAGGTACGCACGTGGATCGAAGGCATGTCGTCGCGGCCAACGCGCACGCTCTATGACATGCAAGGCAAGAAAATTCCCGCGTCCACGCTGGATGGACTGGCAAGCAATCTTGCGCTGGACGCCATCCCTGCTAGCCAAGCCACCCGCTTCGGCTTGGTGGTGGCGCGTGCGCCGCTACGCAGCTTCCCCACCCTGCAACGCGTGTTTTCCAGCCAAGGCGACACCGATATCGACCGCTGGCAGGAAAGCGCCGAATTTCCCGGCACGCCAGTGGTGATCGCGCATGCCTCCGCGGATGGTCAGTGGCTGTTCGTGGTCAGCCCGCGCTATGCAGCATGGGTGCCGGCGAAGTTCATCGCCGAAGGCACGCGCAAACAAGTGCTCGCTTATTCCACGGACGAAGCGCCCTACAGAGTGATCACTGGCTCCAAGCCACGCTTCGTTTACACGCCGGACAACTCAGTCTTGTCCGAACTGCAACTGGACATGGGCACGCGCCTGCCCGCTGTCGGCGCGACGCATGCTGCGACCATTCAGAGCCAGGCACCCGCATTCCACTGGACCATGCGCGTGCCGATACGGCTTGATGATGGCAGTCTCGATTTCGCATTGGCATTGCTGCCGCGCACTGCCGACAGCCATGCCGGTCCGCTACCGCTGACCCGCGCCAACATCATCGGCCAGGCGTTCAAGTTCCTCGGCGAACGCTACGGCTGGGGCCACGACTACAACAGCCGCGACTGCAGCGGCTTCGTGTCCGAGGTCTACGCCAGCATGGGGTTGATCCTGCCGCGCAATACCAGCGCGCAGGCGATCAGTCCTGTGTTCCAGCGCAATCATTTCGAGAATACTGACGAGCGTGGCAAGCGGATGGCGGCGGTCGATGCACTGGACGTGGGCGACCTGATCTACATCCCTGGCCACGTGATGATGTTCATCGGCCGCATCGGCGACACTCCCTACGTGATCCATGACACCAATGGCGGCACCGTGCTGGATTCCGCTGGCGTGCCACATTCGCTGAAACTCAATGGTGTCTCGGTGACCCCGCTGACGGCACTGCAATTCGATGCGGAAAGCGACTACATCGATCGCATCACCAATATCGTGCGCGTGGTCCAGACCCCATGAGCAGCATCCTGATGAGTAGCATCAAATGAGCCGCACTCAATGAAGCGCATCCCATGAAAATTACCGACATCCACTTCGGCATGTTGCGGGTTCCACTGAAAACCCCCTTCAAGACCGCGCTGCGTACCGTCGAGCAGGTCGAAGACGTGGTGGTGATGGTGCATACCGACACCGGCCACGTCGGCTACGGCAGCG
>JBDSIA010000097.1:0-9778 GCA_039918175.1 Thermomonas sp. | reverse complement strand
GGCTGGAACCGCCAGCGCTTCACGGCCGCCAGCGCTTCCTTTTCGAAGTCGCGCTGGAACTGACGCGGCGTCTCCGAGGACACCACCCGGGCATCGCTCACACTGCCGTTGGTGGCCACGGTGAACTCCACCTGCACCGTGCCGCCGGCGCCGGCGCGCTGCGCCGCCGGCGGGAAGCGCGGACCGGGCTGGGAAATCGCCTGCAACTCGTTTGATGCGCGTGCAGGTGTTGCCGTGGCCGCGGCCGGTTGCGCCGCGGCCTGCTGCGCTGCCGCGGCAGCGGCGACACGTTTGCGTTCGGCTTCTGCGGCGGCGGCCTGCTGGCGTTGCGCTTCGGCGGCCGCTGCGGCCTGTTCGGCAGCGCTTGGCTGGGCTGGGGTCGGCGTGGCTGCCTGCTGGCGTTGTTGCTCCTGCAGCTTCTTCTGGTCCTCTTCGCGCTTCTTGGTCAACTCTTCCAGGCGCTTGGCTTCCTGTTCCACCGTCAGTTTCTGTTGCGATTCCACGCGCTGCGCTGCGGCGGTTTCGCTACTGGCGATGCTGGATTTCAGACGCGTCAAGGCCGGATGCTTGGGATCGGCTTTTTCGATGAGCGCTGCCAACCGCTTGGCCTCGAGAAAATCCTCGCGCGCTATCCCCTGTTCGGTAGCGATGACCGTCATCGGCATCAGGTCGGTCAATGCGCTCGAGACACCGGCATCTGCGGGCGCCTTATCGCGCAGCGCCAGGTAGTATTCCATCGCATTGTTGCCGGCAGGCGCATACAGGCGATTCTCGCCGTAGGCCGTGGAGGCCTGGCTGCGCAGTTGATCTGCGGTCATCGCACTGACTGCTGGCGAGACCACCGAAGCCGGGGTGGGCGCGGGCGCTTGTTTTATCGGCGTGGCTGCAGCCGTATCGCCAGCTGCCGGTTCTTTCTTGCATGCCCCAAGTGCGCATGCCACCGCCACGGCCAGCGCCATCGGCACAAGACCACGACGTAACGTATTGACTGCAGACATCTGAAACTCCCCCTTGATGATGCTACGCGCACCCGCCGATAGCACGCGGCAGTGGCGGCCATTTGTCAAGCATGATGCCGCCTCAGGCTATTTACCGACACAGAACGTGCTGAATATGTGACCAAGTAGACTGTCTGCATCGACCTTACCACTGATCTCGGCAAAAGCTGAATGCGCTTGGCTCAGGGCTTCTGCGGCCAGTTCCAGACG
The DNA here is from genome assembly GCA_039918175.1 of Thermomonas sp. GTDB lineage: Bacteria > Pseudomonadota > Gammaproteobacteria > Xanthomonadales > Xanthomonadaceae > Thermomonas. Next base: position 8,570 of record JBDSIA010000097.1, on the reverse strand, counting down.
CTCGTGTCGCAATTCCGTGGCGGCGGCCTGCAGATGCATGGCTCCCGAGGCCAGTGCCTGCACATGGCGGGCACGTGCACTGAAGGCGCCTTTGCCTGACTCGCCTGCGCCGGACAGGGAAAGCAGGCGCTGGTGCAGCGTATCCAGCCCCAAGCCGGTGCGCGCTGAGACCAGCAAGGTGTCGTCCTGCTGGTGCCGTGGTTGGCGCTGGTCGAGCAAGTCAGCCTTGTTATGCACCCACAAGCGGCATGATGCGGCCGCGGTCGCGTCCTCCAGCGCCGGCCGCCCCGCCTGCGGGTCGCGCGCATCCACCACCACCAGAGCCAGGTCCGCGCGCTGCAACTCGGCCTTGGCGCGGCGCACCCCTTCGGCCTCGATCACGTCGTCCGCGTCGCGCAGGCCCGCGGTATCGACCAGAGTCAACTCCACGCCGTCGAGCCGGATCGTCTCCTGCAACAGATCCCGGGTGGTGCCGGCGATCTCGGTGACGATGGCGCGATCACTCCCGGCCAGTGCGTTGAGCAGCGAGCTCTTGCCGACGTTTGGGGGACCGGCCAGCACCACGTGCAGGCCATCGCGCAGCTTCTGCCCGCGTTCGGCTTCGCGCTGCAAGCAGCTGAGGTCGGCCTGCACCGCCGCCAGGCGTGCGCGCAATGCATCGCCACCGAGTGTTTGCAGCGGCTCGTCGGCAAAATCAATGGCCGCTTCGACATGCACCCGGATCGCCAGCACTTGCGCCATCAAGGCATCGACCTGTTGCGAGAACACCCCGTCCAGCGAGCGTCGGGCGGCGCGCGCTGCGCGCTCGTCCCCCGCAACGATCAGGTCGGCCACCGCCTCCGCCTGGGCCAGGTCGAGCTTGCCGTTGAGGAAGGCCCGCTCGCTGAACTCGCCCGGCCGGGCCTGGCGTGCATCCAGTTCGATGCAGCGGGCCACCAGTTGCCGCAACAGCACTTGGCTACCATGCGCCTGCAGTTCGACCACGTCTTCGCCGGTATAGCTGGCCGGTGCCGGGAAATACAAGGCAATGCCATCGTCAATGATCTCGCCATCGGCGGCCTTGAAACGGGTGTGCGTCGCCATTCGCGGTGCCAGCGGTTTACCGCTGATGGCATGGGCGATGTCGCGTGCGTCCGGCCCCGACAAGCGCACGACGCCGATGCCACCCGCCCCCGGCGCGGTGGCGATCGCGACGATGGTGTCGATCACCTGATTCATGCGTGCATGGTCGCAGAACGCGTCCATCGTAGAAAAGACGAAGCCCGCCGGTTGGCGGTCTTCATCAGGTTGCGTGGCAAGTCGTGGCTCAGGCTTTGACCGGCGCCTCGGCATAGCGCCTGGTGTTCCACCACTGCTGCAGCAGGCCGAGTGCGCCATTGGTGACCCAATACAGCACCAGGCCGGCGGGGAAGAAGGCGAACATCACCACCATCACCAGTGGCATCAGCTGCATCATCTTCTTCTGCATCGGGTCCGCACCGACCATCGGTGTCAGGCGCTGGGTCAAGAGCATGATCGCGCCATTGAGCACGGGCAGGATGAAGTACGGATCACGCGCGGTCAGGTCGCTGACCCAGCCCATGATCCAGGGCGCCTGGCGCAACTCCACTGCTTCCAGCAGCACGTAATACAGGGACAGGAATACCGGCATCTGGATCAGGATCGGCAGGCAGCCCCCGGCCGGATTGATCTTTTCCTTTTTGTAGAGCTCCAGCATCGCCATCTGGAACTTCTGCTTGTCCTCGCCGTAACGCTCTTTGAGCTGCTCGATGCGCGGCTGGAACCTGCGCATCTTGGCCATGGATTTGTACTGCGCTGCTGACAGCGGATACAGCGCCAGCTTGATCAACACCACCAGCAACACGATCGCCCAGCCCCAGTTGTGGGTGAACTTGTGCAGTTGGGTCAACAGCCAATGGATTGGCTTGGACAGCACGGTGAACATCCCGTAGTCCAGCGCCAGCCCCATGCCCGGCGCGGTGGCATCGAGTTGTTCGGCGAGTTTCGGACCCACCCACAAGGTGGCATCGCTTTCGAAATGCTGGCCAGGCGCCAAGGTGATTTGCGGGCCAGTCGCCTCGATGAGGTGCGTCGCCCCGGCCACACCCAGGGAGAACAGCGCGGCCTGGTCCTTCTGCGGAACCCACGCGGTGAGGAAATAGTGTTGCGACAGGGCGACCCAACCGCCAGTGACTTGCTTGTTGAGCGGGCCATCGTCGACGAAGTCGGGATATTTGCGCTTCTTGTACTTGTCTTGCGGGCTATACCAAGCCGCGCCACTCAGGCTGAACGCCTCCGGATTGGTCATGCCGCTCTTGGCCGCCGGCGGATTGCGCATCAACCTTCGGTAGACGCTGCCTGTCCACGCCGTGGACCCGGCATTGGTCACCTCGTCATGCACATGGACCGCATAGCTGCCGCGGGCCAAGGTGTAGGTTCTGCGTATCTGCAGGCCATTGGCGTCATGTGCGTTGAAACTGGCTTTGACATCCTTTGCACCATCCGTCAACACGGCTTCGCGCGCCATGGCGTCGGGCTGGAAACTGCTGTCGTGGCCATCCGCGCCGAGCCAGCTGCTGCGCGCGGAAAAAAAACTTGCCGGGGCGGGATCGAACAGGACCACAGACGGACTGCCAGGTTCCCGGCTTTGCGTGTATTTCAACAACCTGGCGCCCGTGATGCTGCGGCCATCCAGTTCAATGGCCAACACATCGTTACGCAGGGTCAGGCTGGGCGCTTCGCTGGTGATGACCGCCCCAGTCGGCGCCGACGGGGTGGTTGCGGCGGGAACGCTGGCCGAAGGAATGTTCCCAGTTGACACTGGCATGTTTGCCGTCGCCGCCACGGTGGGCGTCTGCATGGCAGGCTGTGGTTGCTGTTCCTTGTTCCACTCCATCCATAAAAAGGCCGCCACCATCAACCAGGCGAAAATCAGGAACGTACGGGTCTGGGTCATCGGGCAGGCAGGCTCGGCCGGCGCGTGCGCGCGGCATTTTCAAGGGGAAGGGAAGGTGTGACCGGCGCCATTGTGACGCCCGAGGGCGTCACCGGCAACGCGCCAGCGCGTTGTAACAGGCGCAGGAAGGCCGCGCGCAACGCGTTGTTGTCAGCCTTGCGCGCCGGTACGCGCGCCACCAGCACATAGGCGCCCGCCGGGAGTTGGATTCGAATCTGGCGGAATGCCTCGCGGATAACGCGCTTGATGCGGTTGCGACCCACCGCATCCGGATCGACTTTGCGCGAGACCGCCAGGCCCAGCCGCGCCGGTTGCACATCGACCAGCACGTGCAGGCTCAGCAGTGGATCCGCAATGCGTCGACCGGCGCCGAAGACATGATCGAATTCGGCCTTTGCACGCACCCTCGCCAAACGCGGAAAGCCAGCAGGCGCTGGCTTTTGCGGTGAGGATGTTGCAATCACGCGAACGTCCGGCATAGGGCCGGCGCCAGGTCAGACAGTCAGGCGACGACGACCCTTGGCACGACGACGGGCCAGGATCTTGCGGCCATCGGCGGTCGCCATGCGGGCGCGGAAGCCGTGGTCACGCTTGCGCTTGAGATTGCTGGGTTGGTAAGTGCGCTTGGTCGCCATGGCGGGTCTGCGTTGTTTTCAGCGGAAAAGACTCGGAAGAATAGCCCGCTTCAGCGGCTCGGTCAAGGTTCAATCCGACGTGAGCTTGGGTTGTCGCCGCCACTGGTTCCGGGGTCATCGCCGGTAGCCCATGGCCGGGGGCGATGCTACGCTCACGGTCTTCCCGATTTTATCCACAGGCGGCCGGCACAGCGCCCGTCCTGTCGTCGATGGCCCACGACACAACCCCTGATGAGGTCACGCACGCACCATGGATGTCTGGCCTCTTTGCCTGCAACGCCTCGAAGCGGAACTCCCGCAGGAGGATGTCCAGACCTGGCTTCGCCCTTTGCAGGCCGAACGCCGGGATCAGGCGCTGGTGCTGTATGCGCCCAATCCTTACGTGTTGGACAAAGTTCGCAGCCGCTATCTGCCGCGGATCCGCGAATTGGCCTCGCATTTTGGTGCCCAGGGCGATGTGAGCCTGGACATCGGCACGCTGCGGCGGACGCCCATCGTGGCTCCCAGTCAACCCGCGGCGGCCGCACGGCCGTTGGAACCCTTCCAGGGCAATCTGGACAGCCACTACTGTTTCGATAATTTTGTCGAGGGCCGCAGCAACCAGTTGGGCCGCGCCGCGGCTTGGCAGGTGGCGCTCAAGCCTGGCGACCGAACCCACAATCCACTGCTGTTGTATGGCGGCACCGGCCTGGGCAAGACCCACCTGATGATGGCCGCCGGCAACCAGATGCGCGTGGTCAATCCCGCGGCCAAGGTCATGTACCTGCGCTCGGAACAGTTCATGAATGCCTTCACCAAGGCCCTGTACGACAAGACCAGCGGCGGCATGGACGCCTTCAAGCGACAGTTCCAGGGCATCGATGCGCTATTGATCGACGATATCCAGTTCTTCGCAGGCAAGGACCGCACCCAGGAAGAATTTTTCCACACGTTCAATGCCCTGTTCGACGGGCGCCAGCAGATCATCCTCACCTGCGACCGTTATCCGCGAGAAGTCGAAGGCCTGGAGCCGCGCCTTAAGTCGCGCCTGGGTTGGGGCCTTTCGATAGCGATTGACCCCCCTGATTTCGAGACCCGCGCCCAGATCGTGTTGGCCAAGGCACGTGAGCGTGGCGCTGACGTCCCCGATGACGTGGCGCAGCTGATCGCCAAGAAGATGCGCAGCAATGTCCGCGAACTGGAAGGGGCGATCAACAAGCTGATCGCCGAAGCGGGCATGGCCGGTCGGGCGGTCACCCTGGAGTTCGCCCAGGAAAGCCTGCGCGATCTGCTGCGCGCGCAACAGCAGGCGATCAGCATCGCCAATATCCAGAAGGTCGTGGCAGACTACTATGGCTTGCAGATCAAGGATTTGTTGTCGAAACGCAGGACCCGTTCACTGGCCAGGCCGCGCCAGATGGCCATGGCGCTGGCCAAGGAATTGACCGAACACAGCCTGCCGGAAATCGGCGATGCGTTTGCCGGGCGTGACCACACCACGGTGTTGCATGCCTGTCGCCAGATCCGGCATTTGATGGGGATCGATGGCAAGCTGCATGAAGATTGGGAGAAACTGACCAGGAAGTTGAGTGAGTGAGGCAGGGACGCAGTCCGACGCGAGCCGCAAGAACGTGGATGACGGCGGGATAAGGTGTGGATAACCGAGCCTGGGCTGCTGTGCTGAAAACTTACCCACAGGTTGTCTGCAAGCACACAGAGTGTTTGAGATGCGGAGTAAATGCATAGAACTATATATAAAACAGCAAGTTACGTTGCTTATCCCGCAAATTTTGCCACACTAGCACTACTATCTTTTTAGTTTTATCCAATTCTTACAAGAGCGGGCCCTGTGCCCAAGCATCAATATCCTCGAAGGGGTCAACATGCGGTTCTCCCTGCAACGCGAAGTCTTCCTGAAGCCACTGGCGCAAGTCGTCAATGTGGTCGAACGCAGGCAAACCTTGCCTGTGCTGGCGAACCTGCTGGCAAAGGTTCGTGACGGGGAACTGTCCCTGACCGGTACCGACCTCGAGGTCGAAATGATTGCGCGTACCTCGGTCGATGACGCCCAGGACGGTGAGCTCACCATCCCGGCCCGGAAGCTGTTCGAAATCGTGCGGGCCCTGCCCGATGGCAGCAAGGTGAGCGTCAACCAGTCTGGTGACAAGGTGACGGTCCAGGCCGGTCGTAGCCGTTTTAGCCTGGCCAGCTTGCCTGCCAACGATTTTCCTTCCGTTGATGAGGCCGAGGCGACCGAACGCATCAGCGTGCCCGAAGCCGCCCTGAAGGAGCTGATCGAGCGCACCGCGTTCGCCATGGCCCAGCAGGACGTTCGGTATTACCTCAACGGACTGTTGTTCGACCTGCGCGAGGGCATGTTGCGTTGCGTCGCGACTGACGGCCACCGCCTTGCCTTGTGCGAAGCCACCCTGGCGGATGCGTCCGGCAGCAAGCGCCAGATCATCGTGCCGCGCAAGGGCGTGCAGGAATTGCAGCGTTTGCTGGAAGGGGGCGACCGCAGCCTGGAGCTGGAACTTGGGCGCAGCCATATTCGAGTCAAGCGCGACGATGTGACCTTCACCAGCAAGCTGATCGATGGCAAGTTCCCCGATTACGAAGCGGTGATTCCCATTGGGGCCGATCGTGAAGTCAAGATCGAGCGCGAAGTATTCCGCGCCGCACTGCAGCGGGCCTCGATCCTGTCCAATGAGAAATACCGGGGTGTGCGGGTTGAAGTCTCGCCGGGACAGCTGAAAATCAGCGCGCACAACCCGGAACAGGAGGAGGCGCAGGAAGAAATCGAAGCCGAGACCCACGTCGATGCGCTGGCGATTGGCTTCAACGTCAATTATCTACTGGATGCCTTGACCGCGCTGCGTGACGAACATGTCGTCCTGCTGCTGCGCGACGCCAACTCCTCGGCCTTGCTGCGCGGCGCGGAGAGCACCCATTGTCGCCACGTCGTGATGCCCCTGCGGCTCTGATGGCGTTGTTCCACGTGGAACACCCATGACAACGCCCGGACTAAACCGGGCGTTATCACATTCGCCAGCGGCGCAGATCCGGCGCTTGCGATTGCGCGATTTTCGTCGCTTCCAGGAACAGGAACTGCTGCCTTCCCCCGGGTTCAATCTGATCGTGGGCGACAACGGCAGCGGGAAATCCAGCCTGCTGGAAGCCATGCATTTGATGGCGCATGGGCGCAGCTTTCGAGGACGCGTGCGCGACGGATTGATTCGCCAAGGTGAGCCAGCATTGGAGGTCTACCTGGAATGGCATCAAGCATCTGGTTCGCATCGGGCCGGCCTCCGCCATACGGGAGCTTCCTGGGAAGCCCGCCTGGATGGGGCCAACGTCAGTCATTTGGGCGCGTTGTGCGCAGCCTTGGCGGTGGTCAGCTTCGAGCCCGGCAGCCACATCCTGATTCAGGGTAGCAGCGAAGCGCGCCGCCGTTATCTGGATTGGGGGCTGTTCCACGTGGAACCAGACTTCCTGCCTCAGTGGCGCCGATATGCGAGAGCGCTGAAGCAGCGCAACGTTTTGTTGCGGTCACCACGGGGCGACACTCAACTCGATGCATGGGAACACGAGCTGGCGCAATCCGGCGAACAACTCAGCGCCTATCGAGATACGTACGTCAGCCGGCTGCAACCACATCTGGACCGGGTGGTTGCCTCTCTGTTTCCCGTTGCCGAGCCAGTTCTATTGGAGCTGCAACCTGGCTGGAAATGGCAGGAGTTGGCATTGGCTGATGCTCTGCTGCTCTCCCGCGAGCGCGACCAGAGTCAGGGTCATACCACGATCGGGCCGCATCGCGCGGATCTTCGCCTGGGGTTCGGACAATTCCCTGGGCGTGAATGTCTGTCGCGTGGGCAAGCCAAGCTAGCTGCACTCTCGCTGCTGATCGCCCAGGCCGCGCATCTTGCGGAGCACGACGGCGTCTGGCCGGTACTGCAGCTGGATGATCTGGCTTCGGAACTTGATCGCCATCACCAGCAGTTAGTCCTTCAGTTTCTTCAGGGGTGTGGCGCGCAGGTTTTTGTCACCGGAACCGAGCCGCCCGCCGGATTGTCGGATCTGGGGATTGAAATCACCCTGTTCCACGTGGAACAGGGGGTAGTGCGCGCAAACGCGTAGGTCGCCAACAGCAACGAAATGCTGCGGTTGCTATACTGGGTGCCTCTATAGCTAATGTGTCTCGGTGCGCCGCAATGCCGCGCCGACGGAGCCTGACGCACTGATGTCGCAGAACCAGACCGAAACGGGCCAAGCGCCCGAAAGCACCCCGAATGCGCCTGCCAACAACGGCAACTACGACTCCAGCAAGATCACGGTCCTGCGTGGGCTTGAGGCTGTACGCAAGCGGCCCGGCATGTATATCGGCGACGTGCATGACGGTACCGGCCTGCACCATATGGTGTTCGAGGTGGTCGACAACTCGGTGGACGAGGCCTTGGCCGGCCACGCCGACGACATCGTGGTCACCATTCACGACGATGGGTCGGTAGGTGTCAGCGACAACGGTCGCGGCGTCCCGGTCGATATCCACAAGGAAGAGGGCGTGTCCGCGGCCGAGGTGATCCTCACCGTGCTGCATGCCGGCGGCAAGTTCGACGACAACAGCTACAAGGTTTCCGGCGGGCTGCATGGCGTGGGCGTGAGCGTGGTCAATGCGCTGTCCTCGAAGTTGCTGCTGGACGTCTGGCGTGACGGCGGCTACTACCAGCAGGAATACGCCCTGGGTGAGCCTGTATATCCGCTCAAGCGACTGGGGGATTCCAACAAGCGCGGCACCTTACTGCGGTTCTGGCCGGCTACTGAGATTTTCACCGACACCGAGTTCCACTACGACATTCTGGCCAAGCGCCTGCGAGAACTGTCGTTCCTGAATTCCGGGGTCAAGATCACCCTGATTGACGAGCGCGGCGAAGGCAGGCGTGACGTGTTCCAGTACGAAGGCGGCATCCGCAGCTTCGTCGAGCACCTGGCCAAACTGAAAA
>JBDSIA010000096.1:0-2285 GCA_039918175.1 Thermomonas sp. | reverse complement strand
CGCTGGCCATCTCATCCAGCCGCGCCTTGAACGCTGCGCGCAGGCGCATGAGATCGTCGCGGCGTTGCGCGAACTCCGGCTTGCGTGCCTGCCAGCTGTCGCGCAGCCGGGACAGGGTCGGGGCCAGTTCGGCGATGCTGGTGGCTTCGGTGTTTTCCATACGGCGAAGTATATTCGTCGTTGCGAACAAGTCTCGTGACAGGAAACCAACATGCACCTGCGCCCCTACCTGCAGCACCTGCCCAGCGTCGGCGGACGCGTGTTTGTCGATCCGGATGCCACCGTGATCGGTGACGTGGTGCTGGGCGACGATGTATCGATCTGGCCGGGGACAATCGTGCGTGGCGACGTCAATTTCATCCGCATCGGTGCGCGTACCAACATCCAGGACGGCACCGTGGTGCATGTCAGCCACGATGGCCCACACGCCAAGCTCGGCGGCTTCGCGACCATCATTGGCGAAGATGTCACCATCGGCCACAAGGCGATCATCCACGCCTGCCGGAACGAGGACGCGGTGTTGATCGGGATGGGCGCCATCGTGCTGGATGGCGCGGTGGTGATGAAGCACGGCTTCGTTGGCGCCGGCGCGTTGATCGCGCCCGGCAAAATCGTCGGCGAAGGTGAACTGTGGCTCGGCAATCCTGGCAAGAAAGTACGCATGCTCAGCGATGCCGAGATCGAGGCGCTGTACTACAGCGCAGGCCACTACGTACGGCTGAAGGACCAGTACCTCACGCCAGTTTGACGATTACCGCGCAGTGCATAAACCCGCCCCGGACTCGAAAACAGCTTCAGTCCGCCGTCACCAAACTCGCGGAATGGCTGCTCAATTCGGCGTACACCGCATGGGTGTCCGGACGCACGCCGTGCCATAGCTGGAAACTCTCGGCAGCTTGTTCAACCAGCATCCCCAGCCCGTCGATGGCGTCATGGCAGCCGCTGGCGCGGGCCCAGGCGAGGAAGGGAATGGCGGCTTCGCCATAGCTCAGGTCCACCGCGGCCGTGCGGCGGCCAACCAGTCCGCGTGGCAGCGCAGGCAGATCGCCACCTCGGGTTGCCGACGTGGCATTGAGGATCAATTCGAAATCCCCCAGCGAAGGCAAGTCGTCCAGGTAGCGCGCATGCACGCGTCCGGGCTGGCCGAGCGCATCGACCAGGGCGTCGGCATTCTCCATGGTCCGGTTGACCACGAACAATTCGCTGATGCCGGCCTCCAGGAGTGCCGGGGCGATCCCGCGCGCGCCGCCACCGGAACCCAGCAGCAAGGTACGGCGCTGGCGCAGGTCCAAGCCATGGCGAGCGGTCAGGTCGCGCACCAGGCCGATGCCATCGGTGTTGTCGGCATGCCAGCCGCCGAGCGTGCGTACCAGGGTGTTGGCCACGCCCATTCTTGCCGCGCGTTCACTGCGGGTGGTGGCCAGTTCGCACGCGCGGCGCTTGAGCGGCAGGGTGATGTTGGCGCCCCGGCCATCGCTCTCGGCGAAGGCCGCCAGCAGTTGCACGAAGTCCGCAGGTGGCGCGTCGATGGCGTGGTAGCTCAGATCGATCCCGGTCTGTCGCCCGAACGCGGCATGGATTTGCGGCGACAACGAATGCGAGATCGGGCTGCCGAATACCGCAAATTCCTGATGCATCGGCTGGCCCATCGATTCGCTCATGGCATGCTCCGTGGAAAGGTGTTCAACGAGCGGATTCAGTCGGCTTCACGCAGCCAGCGGGCGGCATCGAGGGCGAAATAGGTGAGCACGCCGTCGGCGCCCGCACGCTTGATGCAGGTCAGCGCTTCCAGCGCACAGGCGCGTTCGTCCAGCCAACCATTCTGGGCGGCGGCTTTGAGCATCGCGTACTCGCCGCTGACCTGATAGACGAAGGTCGGCGCACCGAATTCGTCTTTGACCCGTCGCACGATATCCAGGTACGGCAAGCCCGGCTTGATCATCACCATGTCCGCGCCTTCGTCCAGGTCCAGCGCGATTTCACGCAACGCCTCATCGGAATTGGCCGGGTCCATCTGGTAGGTGTGCTTGTTGCCCTTGCCCAGCGCGCCGGCACTGCCCACCGCATCGCGGAACGGGCCATAGAAACTCGACGCGTACTTCGCACTGTAGGCGAGAATTCGGGTGTGGATGAAGCCTTCGGTTTCGAGCTCAGCGCGGATCGCGCCGATACGGCCATCCATCATGTCGCTGGGGGCGATCACGTCGGCACCGGCGTGCGCATGGCTGAGTGCCTGCTTGACCAATGCCTCGACGGTTTCGTCATTGACCACATAGCCGCTATCG
>JBDSIA010000095.1:0-2588 GCA_039918175.1 Thermomonas sp. | reverse complement strand
TGGGCCTTTTCGATGGCATCGAAGTCGAAGCCATGGTGGTTGGCGAAGTTCTGGTCTTCCGAAGCCACGACCGCCAACGGCAGGTTCGGCGACATCTTCGCCATGTCCCGCCAGTCATGCGCGAGTCGGAACTTTAAATCGCCTGTCAGCAACGCGTCCAGCTGGCGCGACAGCATGAACATCGAGAACGGCGGATCGATGAAGCGCAATGCAAGTACCTGCACCACACTGAACAACCCCAACAGCAAAGGCAGCTTCCACAGCCATCCACGCCAGCGTCGGCGCCTGTTGACCGCGTTCAAGCGAGCGCACTCCCAGCCTTGCGAATCCGGCAATCTTTCCCCATATCCTTGTCCACACATGCTCCTGCCTTTGGCCTGCCCATTATCCGCAGGCTTGGCGCCCAACGGTATCGACATGAATCAGAACGCTCGCCACGACCTGCAACTGCGATTCCTGCTGCCCATCGCAGGCGTGCGCGGCGTTGCGGTGCAGTTGCAGGACACTTGGCAGGCCATGGTCGAACGCGTGGTCTATCCACAAGCCGTTGCCGAACTCCTGGGCGAAGCGGCAGCCGCCGCGGCCCTGTTCACCGGCCATGCCAAGGTCGATGGGCGAGTGTCGGTGCAACTGCGCGGGCAAGGTGGCCTGCGCACCCTGTTCGCAGAATGCACGGCGGCAGGCACCCTGCGCGGCATTGCCCAACTCGATGAGCGGGCGCTGGACGGGAGCATGCCGCCGCCTTCGCGCGACCTGCGCACGCTCGGGCGCGATGCGTTGCTGGCGATCACCATCGAAAATCCGGCGCTGGGTGGCCGCGAGCCGATGCGCTACCAAGGTCTGGTCGAGATCGATGCCGAAAGCCTGGACGAGGCCTTCGCGGGCTACTTCCGCCAGTCCGAGCAACTGCCCACCCGCCTGCTGCTGGCCTGCGATGGCCAGCGCGCGGCGGGATTCATGCTGCAGGCGCTTCCCCGCGACCACGGCGACACTGATGCCTGGACCCGGATCGGTGCGCTGTTCGACACCTTGACTCCGGCTGAATTGCTGGCCCTGCCGCCCGCCGAGGTCGTCCATCGCCTGTTCCACGAAGAAGCCCCGGAACTGCTTGGTGAACAGCCCCTGCGCTTCGGGTGTTCCTGCTCGCGTGAGCGGGTCGGGGCCATGCTGGTCTCGCTAGGGTCGAAAGAAGCGCACGCTGCGGTGACTGCAGGCGATGGCTTGGCCCAGGTTCGCTGCGAATTCTGTGGCCAGGACTACCGGTTCGATGAAAATCAATTGACCATCCTGTTCAGGGAAGCCGCGACAGAACTCCCGATTGCACCGGGCATTCAGTGATTTCCGAGCCGCGCAAACGGACCCGAGTCACGCCACCTCCAGTATTGTTAAATAATCATAAATCCACTACGATCAAAAGACCGGGAAGCTGAACTTCCCCGCTGGAACCTTGTCAGAATACGACCATGCACGCTCGCCTGCCTCGCATCGCTGCCACCCTGCTCGCCTTGGCCTTTGCCAGTGGTGTTGCACAAGCGCAGACGAAGCCCCGCAAACCCGTAGGTGCCGTGGTTCCGGTGCTTAACAAGGACAGCGGCAAACTCGAGGCCGTGCTCCTGCTGGAGCCAACCAGCACCACCGCCGGTACCCGCTGGCGCTTCGGCAGTACCACGCTGGAAGCGACTTACGGCCTGCAGACTGGTGATTCATTAGCGCTGTTGTGCGACCGTCGAAACGGCATCGGCAGCGAGATCGTGCAACTGGCCAACAGCTGCGTACTGGCATCGCTGGATGGCGACAACGCCGGCACCGGTAGCCGTCATGGCACGGCCGTCGCCAGCATCAGCCGCAACGGCAACAAGCTGGGAGTTGCCGTCGGCAGTGGTCGCGACACCCTGCCAGCCTGGCTGGCACCGAACAAGGTCAGCAACAAGGTCGACCAGAGCGACTTCTCGCTGTTCGCCGAAAAGAACATCGGCCGTGACGGCTTTGTCAGCGTGGGTGGGACCGTGGCCCGCGTGCGTCTGGTACCCGCCGCCGACGTGCCGCGACTGGCCGACCAGTGGAACACCCGCAGCCTGAGCGTCGGCGCCGGTTTGGGCTCGTTCGGCGCCAACATCGTGGGACGCGTGGTCAATGTGCCCGGCGAAAGCAATGTCTGGAAAGGACTCGGTTTGGGCCTGACCTGGCGCACCCCATGGAGCGGCCAGCTCAGCGTCGGTGCCGACAACGTGGTGACCCGCGGCCACAATCCTTTCTCCGCCACTGGCGAGGAAGACGGCGAAGGCACCGTACCTTATGTGCGTTACCAGCAGGATCTGTAAGGCACACACCCACCGCTAGCACACACCAAAAGGCCGCATCGATGATGCGGCCTTTTGTATTTCAGATTGTGGGTGAACGCTGGGTTGTCTGTTGCCTATTGCTGCCGCAATTCGGCATCACCGGAAAAACTCTCCATGCGGATCTCGCCTTTGCTGGCACCGTAGCGGGCGTGGAAGCTGGACCCTGACCCGAACTCCGCGCGGTCGATCCTGGCCCCCGGCGCGCGCAGGTCGCCGCTGAATGTTTCGCCGGATACCTGCGCGGAC
>JBDSIA010000094.1:0-2194 GCA_039918175.1 Thermomonas sp. | reverse complement strand
CGGAATAGGTTCTGCGGTGGCGGCCTCTATCGTGAAACCGAGTTTCGCCGCCAGCCTGGCCGCGCGCAGCATGCGCACCGGATCTTCGCGATAGCGGGCTTCGGGGTCGCCGATCAAGCGCAGCAGTTTCGCCTCCACATCGGCATAGCCGCCGGTGAAGTCGCGTACCGAGAAATCCTCGACCGTGTAATACAGCGCATTGGCGGTGAAGTCGCGACGCACCGCGTCCTCCTCGATGCTGCCGTAGATGTTGTCGCGTAACAGCCTGCCGTCGGCATGGACTTTTCGGTCGCCCTCGACATCGTCGCCGCCACTGGCGCGGAACGTGGCCACTTCGATGATTTCGCGCCCGTACACTACGTGGGCCAAGCGGAAGCGGCGGCCGATCAGGCGGCAGTTGCGGAACAGCGACTTGACCTGTTCCGGCGTTGCATCGGTGGCGACGTCGAAATCCTTGGGTGCGCCCCCTGCGAGCAGATCACGGACTGCGCCGCCAACCAGGTAGGCGCCGAATCCGCCCTCGCGCAACCGATACAGCACGCGTAGCGCATTCGGGCTCATCTGCTTGCGCGAGATGTCGTGTTGGTCGCGGGTGATTGTTCGCTCCGCAATCGTGCGCGGCTCGGGCAATGTGGTCCTGCTGTGCGTGGCGTGGTCGGTCATGCGTTGCGGCAATGCCGCTCCAGAAGGCTGTCGAGCGCATTGCCAGTGGCCAGCGCGGGCCTCTATACTAGCAAGCTCGGTGCGCGGTTTTGCCGCCGCCGTACCGGTCGTCCAACCGGCGAAGCGCGAGCTTCGACACTGCTCCCTTCGTCTAGAGGCCTAGGACACTACCCTCTCACGGTAGGTACAGGGGTTCGAATCCCCTAGGGAGTACCACAACCGCGAGACGTGCATTTGCATACGGTTCGCGCTCGAAAAGCCCGGCCACGCCGGGTTTTTTGTTGCCTGCCCTTTTCGATTCCGAGCCGCGATGACGGGCCGCGCTGGACTACACTTGCAAGCTGAATCATCCGGATCCACGCACCATGCCCTTCGTCGTCACCGAAAGCTGCATCAAGTGCAAGTACACCGACTGCGTCGAGGTGTGCCCGGTGGACTGCTTCCATGAAGGTCCGAACTTCCTGGTGATCGATCCGGACGAATGCATCGACTGCACCCTGTGCGAGCCGGAGTGCCCGGTCAATGCGATTTATCCGGAAGAAGACGTGCCCGCCGGCCAGGAAGGTTTCGCGAAGATCAATGCCGAACTTTCGAAGCAATGGCCAGTGCTGACCACGCGCAAGGACCCGCCAGCGGACGCCGCAGAGTGGGACGACAAGCCGAACAAACTTCCGCTACTGGAATGCTAGGACAGCCCTGGCATCAAGACGGCACCTCGCGGTGCCGTCTTGGCCATCAGGGTCGCAGGACCGCCGTAGCGGCGTGCCGACTGTGTAATCAGGGGGCGATTGCGGACTTCAACACACCCAGCAATTTGACCGGTGCGTCGCCGGTCGGTGGCAAGCCGCGCGGATCGACCGCAGAGATGTAGGCGCCGTTGCCGACCTTGGTCACCCGCACCAGGAATTTCGATCCCATGTAGTTGACATCGTACGTGCCCAGGATTTGCGCCTTGCTGGCAATGACCACCCCAGCGGTCGCGGCAAGCACGTCGCCAACACGGGCAAACACGGCGTCGCGATCACCGCTGGCACTGAACCCGATCGGAGCAGCGCTGCTGCCCCCTGCGTTGTTCATGCCCGAAGCGGAGACGCTGCTGGTGTCAGGCAATGCCAAGGCGCGGTCGGCGGACGGACGGTCCAGGTCTGGCGGGACTTCCAGGGCACGGCTTTCGCCGCTCTGGGTGTAAAGCTCGCTCTTCTTGCCGAAC
The DNA here is from genome assembly GCA_039918175.1 of Thermomonas sp. Lineage (GTDB taxonomy): Bacteria > Pseudomonadota > Gammaproteobacteria > Xanthomonadales > Xanthomonadaceae > Thermomonas. The sequence continues at coordinate 321 of JBDSIA010000094.1, read as the reverse complement.
ATCCGGCAGCCCGACACGCCTGTGACCAGGGCAGCAACGACAACCAAGGTGGCAACGCGGGTGGTGCGGGGGGAAAGACGCATCAGGATCTCCTGTCAGGCTGCCTTGATACGGCAGCGTTGTTCGAGCTGGATGGTGTCCGCGTGCAGGCGCTGGGCCTCGGCGGCATAGACAGATGATAGCGGTTGCAGCGGCAGGCGCAGGCCATGACCGATCCCGTTCAGGGCCAGGAGGGCTTTCAGGGGGATCGGATTGGGTTCCACCCCGAGGAAGTGGTAGAGCGCGTGCAGCCGGGCGTCGAATTCCTCCGCCTCGGCCACA
>JBDSIA010000093.1:0-9335 GCA_039918175.1 Thermomonas sp. | reverse complement strand
GCACACGCCGATCAATGACAGCCGATCGCTGACGCGATCAGACCCGATCATCCAAGCCCTGGACCCCGGACTTGCGTGCGCAGTGCGCACAGCAAAAGAAGATCCCGTCGTGCTCTGCGCCATGGCCGATGACCTTGCAACCGCAGTGGCTGCAAGTCGGCGCCAGCATGTGGATCGCGCATTCGAACGAGTCGAACGCCTGGCTGCTGCCGTCGGCAGTCGTAATTGTGAATGCCTTGTCGTAGTCGTTTCCGCACATCGCACAGATGGCCATCGTGGTTTCCTGGAGCGGGCCTTCAAGTCTGCGTGTACGGGCAGTGACGCAAGGTGAAGTTCAGGCAGCGGCCTCTGCCTCGACGACTGCGCGCATGTGCGCGGCATTGGTGAAACGCAGCGTCACCAGCCATGCGACCACGAGCAATCCCGCGGCGATCAGGAAGGGAATCCCCGGCAGCTTCGCCGGCGCGGCATCGCTCACGAACCATCCGAACGAGCCTGCGAAAATCGCGGGGCCGGGGATGCCGGCCAGCGCTACCAGACTGGTCAATGCACCCTGGATGCGGCCCTGCACATCGGCACCTACCTGGCGGGTGATCAACGATTGCCCGGCTGGCCCAGAGATCGCCCACAGCGCGCTGATCGGCACGCCAAGCAGAAAAATCCAGCCCTGCCCGGCCAGGCCAAACACGGCGAAACCAACTGCACCAAATGCCAGGCCCAGTAGCACCGCGCGACGCTCGCCGATCGCCTTGACCACGCGACCAACCAGCAGCACGTTGACAAGCACGCTGAGCACGCCGACCAACGCCAGCACATAACCGACTTCCTTTTGCCCCCAGTCATACCTGTAGTCGGCGTACAGCACGAAAATGCTTGGATACACGTAGTGCGCGAGGTTGGCGATGAAGATGACTGCAGCCAGGCCGAAGACCTGCGGATAGCTGCGCAGCAACTTCAACGACCCCACCGGGTTGGCATGCGACCAGTCGAAGCGCATGGTCCGCTTTTCCCTCGGCAGCGACTCCGGCAGCACGAACACGCCGTAGCAGAAATTCAGCAGCGCCAGTCCGGCCGCGAACCAGAACGGCAACCGCAGATCGATGTCGCCGAGCACGCCACCGATCAACGGTCCCACGATGAAACCCACACCGAACGCCGCGCCCATCATGCCGAAGCCCTTGGCACGGTTTTCGGGCGTGGTGACGTCGGCGATATAGGCATTGGCGGTGGTGAAGCTGGCCGACGTAGCGGCGGAAATGATCCTTCCGACGAACAGCCATGCCAGCGATGGCGCCAGCGCCATGAACACGAAATCCAGGCCCAACCCGAGGCACGACAGCAGGATCACTGGGCGTCGTCCGTAACGATCCGATAGCGTGCCCTGGATCGGCGAGCACACGAACTGGATCAGCGAGAACGCCACCCCGAAGCCGCCTACCCACCAGGCTGCATTTGAAATATTGCCGCCCACCATCTGCTGGACCAGGTGCGGCAGCACCGGGATGATCACGCCGAACGCCAGCACGTCGATCAACACGGTGATGAAGATGAAAACCAGTGCTGCCTTGCGGGCGGCCGGCGCAACGGATGCGTTCAAGGAATGGTCTCGATGGAGTGTCGCGGCGAGCGATCAGTGGGACCCAAGCTGGCCGGTCAGTGCACGAATGCATCTGCGGCCAGCAATGATGCATGCTCGCGGACGTCTTCGGGCCAGTGCGCGAGCATTTCGTCGAAGCGTGCGATGTCGCCGGCGAACAGGGCGCGGGTCGCGTCCTCGTAATCCGGCAGGTTGCCGGCCAATGCATGCATGAACCGGTAGGCAGCTTCCTGCGCCACGCGGCGGCGGTCGCCATCTACGGTCACCTTGCGCGCCTCTTCGACCAGGCGCCGCAACGTCACCGAAGCACCACCGGGTTGAGCGGCCAGCCAATCCCAATGGCGAGGTAGCAAGGTGATCTCGCGCGCCACCACGCCCAACCGTGGGCGTCCGGGACCACGCGCCGGCGCGGGTGTCTCGTCGGCTTCAGCAGGTTCCGCATTGAGGGTCCGAAGTAGGTCCGCCGCCGGCAATTCCAGCGGCAGCTCCACCACCACTCCAGTGGCATCTTCGAACACCAGGATTGGCTGGCTTGGCTCGCTGTCGTACACCTGCTTGGCTTTCAGGGCAACATGGCGCAGCTCGCCGCTTGCGATCCGATGGGTGCCGGCAAAGGCAGTACAGCGCAGAGCAGGCGTGTGCATGGCAGGTCTCCGTTGCGGAGACCTATATTACCCGGGTTAAACAATCCCTCAATCTGGCTGCAATTCGCGCCAATTGCGGGGAAGTCGGTTGTGGATCGCGGTCGCAGCGATCGCCGCGTGGCCCACTGCAACGCTGATCTGATTGAGTGCGCTGACCACGTCGCCGATGGCATACAGACCGTCCACACTGGTCAGCATGTGGGCGTCAACTACCAACTCGCTGTTGTCGTCCAGCTCGGCGCCGAATGCGCGTGCCAAGTCCGATTGGGCGTTGCTGCCAAGTACCGGATACAGGGTATCGAAATGGTGCTCGCCCGACTCCGTTTCCACGACGCAGGTGTTCCCCTCGCAGCGCATGGACTTCGCAGTCCCAAGCACAGTGACCCCCGCTTCCCGGGCCAGCCGTGCGCATTCTTCGGACGGTTCGCCCGGCTCACTGCGAACCACGGTGACGTTCCGCGAAAAACTCCGCAGGAACAACGCATGCCGGATCGCGTCGTCCACCGGCGCCACGACGGCAATCCTGTGGTCGCTGGCCTCATACCCGTCGCAGACTGCGCACAGGCGCACTGCGTGGGATTCGATGCCCGCTTGCAGTCCGTCCATGGCCGGCATTACGTCGACCACGCCGGTCGCCAGCACCACGAATCGCGCGCGCCAGCGGCGACCGTCATCGGCGGTTGCCAAAAATCCATCGTCATTGCGCTCAAGGCGTGCAATGTGTCCCTGTTCGATGCAGGCACCATAGCCGGTCGCCTGCGCGTGCAGTTTCGTCAGCAGCTCCGGCCCGCCGACCCCGAACGGAAACCCCGGACAGTTGTGGCTCTCCGGAATCCATCGCGCCCGGCTTTTGCCACCGTCCACGACCAGGAATTCCCGGTGGAATCGCGCAAGATAGGTCGCTGCAGTCAGCCCTGCTGGCCCGGCACCGACAATCAGGCAGTCCAGCAGCGGGCCGTCCGGCGGCAGCGCGTCAGCGTCCAGAGCCGACATCGATGAAGCGAAGGAACTCGGCGCGGGTCCGCGCGTCGTCACGGAAGCTGCCCAGCATCTTCGAGGTAATCATCGAAACGCCACGCTTGTGAATGCCGCGGGTGGTCATGCACTCGTGTGCACCTTCCACCACCACGCCCACGCCCAGCGGCTGCAGCGCACGCTGGATGCAGCCGGCGATCTGCGCGGTCATTTTTTCCTGAACCTGAAAGCGCTTCGCATAGGCCTCGACCACGCGCGCCAACTTGCTGATGCCGACCACCTTGCCGTTGGGCAGGTAACCCACGTGCACCTTGCCGATGATCGGCGCCATGTGGTGCTCGCAATGCGATTCGTATTCGATGTCGCGCAGCACGATCAACTCGTCGTAGCCACCGACTTCCTCGAAGGTCCGCGCCATGTATTCGTCAGGATCCAGCTCGTAGCCCTTGAACCATTCCTCGTACGCCTTGGCGACCCGCCGGGGCGTGTCCAGCAGGCCCTCGCGCGCCGGGTCTTCGCCGGCCCAGCGCAGCAGGGTGCGGACAGCGGCTTCGGCATCGTCGCGGCTGACGTCATTGCGACTATCGCTCATGGGGGCTCCGGCGAAATCGTGGGGTGATCGCGCATGGTAAACCAGCACCACGGATCGGCTGCCTTGACGCCTTCCGTGCCCCGTTCCATCCCGCCATGCCCGTGTTCGTCTCAAACCCGCATGGCAGACGACATTCCCATCGTAGAGTCCCGGCACTTCGAATTGCTTCGATCCCACGGAGATGCCATGTCATTCGATCATCCTGATCCAAACCGTGTCCTCCGCGCGGCACCGCAAGGCATCGCGTGGCAGCGGATGCATCCAATTATTGGCGCATTGGGCTCGCTGCTGCTGGGCTGGGTGGCGATCTGGGGCCCGGTGCTGGTCATTTCACGGGGCCTGACCCCACTGATCGACACGCTCTTCCACCCCGGACCCGACGTGCTCAGTGTTTTCAGGCGCACCTGCATTTTCCTGGCGGCAATAGCCGGCTACTGGGCCTACGTGCACTTGCATGAGAAGCGCGACGTGACCGAACTGCGATTGCGGCCGGTTCCATTGTTACTTGGCGGTGCCAGTGGCGTCGCTCTTATGGCGCTTCCAATCGCCGCGCTGTTCGCACTCGGTGCCTATGAACTGGTGCTGTTCCGCGGCGGCTCGCCGGCGTTATTTGGTGTGGCGGGACTCATCGTCATCGCAGCCACGTTGGAAGAACTGGTCTTTCGCTGCCTGCTGTTTCAGGTGACGGAGCGACATTGGGGAACTGGCGTGGCACTGACAGCACAAGCGGTGCTGTTCGCGCTGCAGCACTTGGAGAACGTCACGCAGGGCGGGACTGTTGATGTCGTAACAATGCTCTTGACTGTGGTTCTTGGGGGCCTGCTGTGGGCCGGGGTGTTCATCCTGACGCGGAATCTGTGGGCGGCAGTCGCTAATCACGCGGCGTGGAACTTCACCATACTGCTCAGCGGCCTGCCGCTATCCGGCATCGAGGACTGGCGCGCGCTGGCGCCGCTCGAAAGCCGTTACACCGGGCCAGACTGGCTGACCGGGGGCATGTTCGGTCCGGAAAGTTCACTGCTGGTGATCGCCTCGACGACAGCGGCAGTGGTGCTGTTGCTGCGCACGGCGGCTCGGCGCGGGGCGTTCCTCGCACCGATCGACAAAAAATCGCAAGAACCCTCATGCGGCTGAAGCCGCTCCTGCAGAATGTGCAGGACGTCAGGCGCGCTGCAGCAGCCGCAGGCCGAACCAGTCCTGCGAATCGTTCCAGCCACGCACCACCTTCAATCCCGCGTCGGCGGCCATCGCTGCGAAGCCTGCATCGGTGTATTTGTGGCTGTATTCCACGTGCATGGCCTCGCCTTCAGCGAAATCGAAACTGCGCCCCTGGACCTGGACGGTCTGCGGCTTCTGGCTGACCAGGAAGGTTTCAATGCAGCCGCGCGCGGCCGCGTAGTGAGCGCGATGAGTAAAACCTTCCAGATCAAAATCGCTGCCGATGTCGCGGTTGAGCCGCGCCAGCAGGTTCAGCGTAAATGCCGCGGTAACCCCGCCGGCATCGTTATAGGCGGCTTCCAGTATGTCCGGCGATTTCTGCAGGTCGATGCCGAGCAGTGCGCCGCCACGGTCACCCATCGTCTGATGCATCGCGCGCAGCAGACTTAGCGCCTCGGGATTGGTGAAGTTGCCCAATGTCGAGCCGGGAAAGAACACCAACGCGTGCTCAGCCCGGCGCGCAGGCACAGGCAGCGGTACGGGTTGGGTGAAATCGGCCAGCACGGGCAATACCTCGATATCGCCGAACTCCCGGTCCAGGCGTTCGACGCTCGCCATCAATGCGGAACGCGAAATCTCGATCGGGGTATAGGCGACCGGATCGTCGAGCGCGTCGAGCATGATCCGGGTCTTGCGGCCACTGCCGCTGCCGTACTCGACCACATGCGCGCGCGGTCCGACCTCGCCGGCGATCTCGGTCGCGCTGGCTTGCAGCAGCGCCAGCTCAACGCGCGTGAGGTAGTACTCAGGCTGCCGGGTGATCTGTTCGAACAGGTCGGAGCCGAGCTTGTCGTAAAAATATTTCGACGGCAGGCGCTTGGGCGTTTGCGACAGCCCTGAAAGCACATGTCCAGTGATGTCATCGGGGCTGGGGTGCAGGTCTGTCAAGTTCAGCGTGGCACTCACGGCATATCCTTTGCCAAGCGCAAACCGGAAAATTGCCAACGATCCGGCGGATAGAAAAAATTGCGGTAGCTGGCGCGCAAATGGTCAGCCGGGCTGGCGCAACTGCCACCTCGCAACACCCATTGGCCGCACATGAACTTGCCGTTGTATTCGCCCAGTGCCCCGGGCAAGGAGCGGAATCCCGGATAGGGCATATACGCGGTTGAGGTCCATTCCCAGACATCGCCGAACATGTGTTGCAAGCCAACACCGCCTCCACCCGCGAGCGGGTGTAGCGCATCGCTATCAGCGAAATTACCGTGCACCGGAAGCTTCGACGCCGCGTTTTCCCACTCGGCCTCTGTTGGCAAGCGGGCGCCAGCCCATCGCGCAAAGGCATCGGCTTCGTAATAGCTCAGGTGACAGGCCGGTGCATGCGGGTCGATCTCACGCAACCCACCCAAGGTGAACTCCCGATTGCACGCGTCGTCCCAGTACAGCGGATGCGCCCACGCCTCATCCTGAATCCGCGACCAGCCCTCACTCATCCAGAGGCCTGCATTCCGATAGCCGCCATCTTCGATGAAGGCGCGGTACTCGGCGTTGCTGACGGGTCTGTTGGCCAACGCGTGCGCATGCAGCAACACCTGGTGCCTCGGGGCTTCGCTGTCGAACGCGAAAGCATCATGCGCCGGCCATGCGTGCGCGCCGATCTCGACGATGCCTTCGGTGCCATTGATCCAGGCCAACGTTGCCGGCTGCGACGCGCATACGCTCGACTGCTGCAGATCGTTCCGATAAGCCGGCCGCAACGGATTGCATGACAGCGCGTGCTTGATGTCAGTCAGTAGCAACTCCTGGTGTTGCTGCTCATGATGCAGTCCGAGCATGATTGTCTGGCAGGCCTCTTCATTGAAGTCGCCGCGTTCGAATCCCCGAGCCATCCGTGCATCGACTTCGTCGCGATAGGCAAGGACCTGGTCCAGTCCGGGCCGAGTCAACAGCCCGCGTTGCCGCCGCGCATGCATCGGACCTACGCTGTTGTAGTAACTGTTGAACAGGTAATCCCAGTCGTCGTGCACCACACGGTATCCATTGCGCATGCCAAGCACGAACTGCTCGAAGAACCAGGTGGTGTGTGCCAGGTGCCACTTGCTCGGGCTGGTGTCGTCCATGCTTTGAACGGTGGCATCTTCCGGCGACAACGGCGCCGCCAATGCGCGGCTGCTTGAGCGCACATTGCGGTAACGCGCTGCTGCCGCCGTGCCATCAGGCGCAGGACAAGACGATGCGGCAGTTCGGGAACGCTCAGCGGAAGATGTTGTGGCAGTCATCGCAGACGGGCTTTATGGCTCGAAGGCAGGATACGGAACCTGTATTCAGCGCGAGTGATGGCTGCGCGCACGCATGAAAGATAGAGTCCGGTGATGACGATCTCGATCACCAGCGACGAAACAAACCTGCGCGCATTGTTCGCATTGCCAAATGACATGCTCTACCTGGACAGCGCTGCCCATGGGCCGCCGTTGAAAGCAGTGCGCTCAGCTGCACTTGCGGCATTGCAACTGAGCACAACCAGCTGGCTCGGTGGAACGCATTGGCGCGGCGATGTCGAGCGCGTGCGCGCGCTTGCCGCGCGGCTGTTCGACGGCGATGCCGATGCAATCGCGATCGTCTCATCGGCCGCATACGGCCTGAGCGTGGCGGCGCGCAACATGCCGTTGAAGACAGGCCAATCGGTGCTGGTACTTGAAGGCCAGTTTCCATCCAACCTGCTGCCGTGGCGGCAACGCTGCGCCGAAGTCGGCGCCAGCCTGGTATTCGCCCGCCGCGATGAAGGGCAGGACTGGACGGCCGCAGTGCTGCAGGCGCTGGAGGCGCATCGCGAAGTTGGTGTGCTCGCCCTGCCGCAGGCGCATTGGCGCGACGGCAGCGTGCTTGACCTTGCGCGCATTTCCGAGCGTGCCCGTGCGCAGGGTGCCAGCCTGGTCCTGGATCTGAGCCAAAGTCTGGGCGTAATGCCGGTAGATCTGGCGGACTGGCAACCCGATTTCGTCGTCGCGGTCGGCTACAAGTGGTTGCTTGGCGGTTACGGTCTGGCCTGGCTTTGGGCCGCACCACGCTGGCGTGCGTCGGGGCAGCCACTGGAGCATGGCTGGATGGCGCACGACCGCGATGCGCTATGGCAGCCGGGGCGGGAGGGCAACGTGGCGCCCTTGCCCGGAGCACGCCGATACGACGCCGGTGGCGTCTGCGACGCGCTGCGTTTGTCAATGGCCGAAGTGGCTATTCGGCAGGTGCTGGACTGGGGCGTTGCCGACATCGCGGCACAGTTGCAGCGACGTACCTCTGCAATGGATGACGCGTTGGAGGCGCATGGCCTGGCCACATTGCGCACGCATGACCACGCGCCGCATATCTGCGGCGTGCAACTGCCGCCGCAGCGAACCGCTGCGGTGGTCCGTGCCTTGTCCGCAGCAGGCATCGTCTGCACCATCCGCGACGACTGCGTGCGGCTTGCGCCGCACTTGCATAACGCGATCCATGAGATGTCTCGACCCATCCAGGTCATCGCCGGCGTGCTTTGAAGCATTCCAGCGTTTTGGCTACTGCTCGTGTTCCGATGCGTCGTCGACACCGTCCAGCAGTTGTTGGCTTCCACCCACTTCCAACGATTCCACATTGCGCAATTGCCGTTCGATGGCGCGTGTTCGCACACCGGCCTGCTTGATACTGTTTTGTACGTTCTCGAGTTGGCTGTGCGCCTTTTCCAGCACAGTTGCGAACTTGCCGAACTCGGTCTTCACCGATCCTAGCAACTGACGCACTTCGCTGGTGCGTTGCTCGATGGCCAGGGTGCGAAAGCCCATTTGCAAGCTGTTGATCAACGCGGCAATCGTGGTTGGACCCGCCACCACGATACGGTGCTCGCGCTGCAGGACATCCACCAGCCCAGGCCGACGGATCGTCTCGGCATACAGGCCTTCAGTGGCCAGGAACAGCACCGCGAAATCGGTGGTGTGCGGCGGAGCGACATATTTCTCGCTGATCGACTTTGCCTGCACCTTGATGGCGCGCTCCAGCTGATTGCCTGCATTGCGCATCGCCTCCACATCGCCGCGCTCCTGCGCATCCAGCAGGCGCTCGTAGTCCTCACGCGGGAATTTGGCATCGATCGGCAACCAAACTGGAACCTGCCCATCGCCACGACCAGGCAGGCGGATCGCAAAATCGACTGTTTCGCCGCCATCGGGCCGAACCTTGACCCCGCGCGCGAACTGCTCAGCCGTCAGCACTTGCTCCAACAACGTTTCCAACTGCATTTCACCCCAGCCGCCACGATCCTTGACGTTGCTCAATACGCGCTTGAGGTCGCCGACGCCGGTCGCCAGCGACTGCATTTCGCCCAGACCGCGCTGTACTT
>JBDSIA010000092.1:0-2461 GCA_039918175.1 Thermomonas sp. | reverse complement strand
GTATTGCGCGAGGTCCCACAGGCCGGGTTGTGCCAGATTTCAGTGTGCATGCAGGTGCTCGCTGTTCAGGCGCCGGTAGCGACCGGGCGCGAGACGTCGCTGATCCAGCCGCTCCATGAGCCCGTGTATAGCCCGGCGCCCTTGAAACCCGCGCGTTCCATCGCCAGCAGGTTGTGGCACGCGGTCACGCCCGAACCGCACATCGCGACAACATCGGTCGGCGCATTCGGCCCCAGCAAGGCACGGAATTCCTCGGCCAGCTGCATTGGCGACTTGAAGCGGCCAGCGACCAAGTTTTGCGAATAGGGACGGTTGACCGCACCGGGCACGTGCCCGGCGACCCGGTCCATGGGTTCTTCTTCGCCCCGGAAACGTGGTGCGGAGCGCGCATCAATCACCATGCCTCCCGTATGCAGATGGGCTTCGACGTCATCGGCATCGAACAGGCGCACGCTGTCGAAAGCCACCTGCGCGACGTCGTACTGCGCGCGAAACTGGGCTGCAGGCGTGACTGGCGAAGAGGAGACCGGCAAGCCGAGTGCAGTCCATAGCGCCCAGCCGCCGTCGAGTACCGCCACTTTTTCGTGTCCGATCATGCGCAGCAGGAACCACAGGCGTGCGGCGATTGCGCCATCACCGTCGTCGTAGAGGATCACTTGCGAAGTCGGCCCTATGCCCCAGCGCGACAGCCTGTTGGCTAGCTGCCCGACCGAAGGCCATGGGTGCCGACCATCGCCGGGTGGTGTCATGTCCGACAGATCGCGCTCGAGGTGCGCATAGGCTGCGCCCGGCAAATGCGAAGCCCGATAGGCATTCTCGCCCGCACTCGGATCGAGCAGCGTGTATCGGCAATCGACGACGACCAGGTCGGTGCGATTGAGCGCCATCGCAAGCGTTTCGGCCTGCACCAGGGTTGTCCATCCGGCCATCATGACCTCCTTGGGGTTGCGTTCGCGAGGCGCTCGCGAAGGTTGAAAAGGATCGATGCGGTCACGCCCCAGATCCGTTGCTGGTCATAACGGTATTGGAGCACGTGACGCGAGCGTCCGCCGAATTGCAGCTGTTTTTCTTCCAGCTGCCGCGGATCCAGCAAGAGGTCAAGCGGTACTTCAAAGGCTTCGGCGACTTCGTCTGGATCCGGGACCGCCACGAATTCCGGTGCGATCAGGCCCAGCAGCGGCACGACCCGAAACCCGGTGATCGTGAGCAACGGATCCAGATAGCCCAGTGGCGTGAACTGCGCCGGCTGCAATCCCACTTCTTCGTGCGCTTCGCGCATTGCAGCAGCTGCAGCACTGGCGTCATCGAGTTCGATGCGCCCGCCTGGAAAACTGACCTGGCCGCCGTGGTGGCGCAGGCCCTCATGGCGGCGGGTGAGCAGCACAGTGGGCGCCGTCGGATGCGCCACCACCCCGACCAGGACCGCCGCAGGCTGCGGAGTGCCCGCGGGCAACAACCCCTCGAGTTCGTGCAGGTTCCATGCCGCACCGTCCGACGGCGCGTGCAGAGGGTGCGTCGCCTGCCGCAACCATTCGGCAAGCACGCCACCATCCATCAGTCGGTCCCGCGCTGCGCGGCACGTTGCGGCAGCAGCTCATCCATCATGCGCAGGCGGGCATCGTCGTTCATCATCGGCCACTGCGCGATTTCCGCGCCGCTGCGGTGGCAGCCTTCGCAAAGGCCGTCATCGGCGATGTGGCAGATTCCGATGCAAGGGCTGAGTACGGCTTGGTACTGGCAGGTCATGGCGGGCAGGCTACGGACATGGGCGCCTCCAGACAAACCCATCCCCGGAAATGCGATGCGCCGACATAAGCCGGCGCATCGGGTTGTACGACTGGCGAATGGATCGGCTTACTTGACGCTGCCAAGCTCGACCTGGATCGCGATGGCCTGCTGCGCAAGTTGCGGGTTCTGCTGGCCGACGCCCTTGCCAGGCGGCACCACCACTTCCCATACCGCGCCCTGCTGCATCAAGGTCAGGGTTTCCTTCAGGGCCGGGATCGGCGCATCGGACACCTTGAATGCGGGCGGGGTATCCACGCCGCTCAACGGCACGCCAACCGCAGCCAGGAAGCTGCGCAGTGCGATCTGCACTTGGCTGTTCTGGGTGACCTTGGCGCCGGTGCCGGGCTTGGCCACCCGATACATGATGCCGCTGGGCAGGGTGACCACGCCTTCCTGCGCCTTGAACTTGGTCAGGAAGTCGGCGGACTGCGCCTTGTTGTCACTCAGTGCCTTGCGGAAAGCCTCCTCGCGCTTTTTCTGCACATGGGCCTGGAAGCCGCTATACGCCTTGCCAAGCTGCTCTTCCGTGTAGGCCGGCTGCTTCTTGGCATAGGCATCCTGCAAGCCGCGGATGGCGGCGGCAAGATCGACGGGTTCGCCGGAATTGATTAGATCCGAACCCAGCGACCAGCCGTATGCATAGCTGGCGTGGGTCTTGTCTACGGCCATCATG
>JBDSIA010000091.1:0-9253 GCA_039918175.1 Thermomonas sp. | reverse complement strand
ATACGCTTATGAGTTCGTAGGCTAGCTAAAATTTGGGGAGAGTGCAACCCCATGCGCATGATATTTCTACGTATTAGATTCATTATTGTGGCGTGATCTTCACATCACTGAACCAAAGATCCCCTGCAACACGCTGAGCGGAGCCGGCAGGCACCGGATTGATCAGGCGCAGCCACTGACCGGGGCAGCCAGTGTCTGGGATTGCAAACGCGGCCTCGAAAGTGCGCCAACCGAAGCTCCCTTCCACAAGTTCTGTCCTTGCGACAACCCCACCCGGGCCTACGCATGCAATCACCCATTGTAGCCCCAGCGCGCTTCGTAACGTCTGTGCCCGCAAGCGCAAGCTCAGCCGATAATGCCCCGACGACAGCATCAGGGGTTGTTCCAAGCCTGCGCTTGGGATGCGCCGGTCCAGGAAACGCAAGTAGGCCGCCTGCCCCGGCGTACCAGCAGCCTGCTCGAATTGAAGCAAGACCCCGGGGACACGGCGCAAGCGCCAATCGAAACCAGAATCAGAGGGAACGTGCTCAAAATCGCCGTTATAGACGAGTGACAGGCGACCACCGGGTTTAGCCACTTCTCCTGCCCAGCGGGCATAGGCTTCGCCCCAGCGGCCTTGCGCCATCAAGCTGTCCAACCAGCCCGCATATTCTTCAGGACTCAGGCCACCCTGCTGCTGAAGCGCTCCCATCACCTGTCCAGCGGCGTCAGGATTACCAGTCTGGGGATGCCTCAGGGCCGCCAGGATTCCTCGTCGCCATGGCGGGTCTGCGCGCAAGGACTGCGCAAGTGCTTCGGCGAATTTCGGGTCCTGCGCCATTTGCACCAGTACAGGATGGATACCGGCCGCTCGTTTCGGTGACATCCGCAGGATGCGGTCGATTTGGCCCAGTGCCTGGTCGTATTCACCCGACTCAAGGTAACGCTGGGTCAACCAGGCGCGGGTCGGAACGTCGCGCGGAGCCCGGCGTTCGGCGATTCGATAAAGCCGAAAGGCTTCTGCGCGATGGCCCTGTCGGTCGGCTGCCTCAGCGAGTACACGGAATGCCTCGCCTTGCAGCGGTTCGTGCGCTAGCAGCCGCTTGGCGCTGGCCTGTGCCGAACGGAAATCACCCTGCCCCAGTTGGCGTTCCGCGAGCAGCAGCAAGGCGCGCGGGTCGTTTGGACGCCAGCCCAGCGTGCGCTCAGGATCGACTTGCTGATAGCGCTCCGCCTGCATCTGGCCAACGATCCGCCATCCGGCCGAAAGCACTAAACCAAGGACTGCGGCGAGCGCCCCATAGCGGAATACTTGATTCATTTAGCGCGCTCCATGCTCAGGCCAATCACCAGCCATTGTCCATTACGCCACAACAAGTCTGCAGTCAGCAGGCCGTTGCCCGCGTCTTGGCGTTGCATCGTATAACCGTATGTCATGACTGCCGTCTCGTTGCCAATCCGCCACTGCGCCGCCCCGAGTTGGGCGCGCCCTTCTTCATGCAGCTCATGACGCAGGTTGTCGGCGCTTAATAGAATCGCGGGGCTGTTCCAGATGGGAGGGGGCGGCCTGTTGACTTTGCTCATGTAACGCAGGAATTGATCGCCGGTGTGCCGGGCCAACTGAATCCGTACAAAACCTGGTGTTGATTCGCTTGAGGCGGGCGGCAATGGCCGCGGCTGTGCCTGATCCGGACTGGGCAATGCGTTCGTGCGAGGCGGCATCTGCGGGGCTGTGATCGGGGGTGCACTCGGCTGCGTGGCCAACCTCGAGAAATGGGCTGGCAGGCGTGTCGCAGTCGTCTGCGATGTGACGTTTGCAGGTTGATCAACCATCTGCGAGGACGTGGGAGAGTGTGGATGGCGCCCGTTTCCTGGCAGTTGCTTGAACTGCTTCGTCTTGGGCGGCTTGGAACGGGCGCCACCTGGCCCGCCAGTCAGCGGCACGGAAATATCCATCATGTCTCCTGCCCCGGCACTGGCTGTCTCGCGATGATCCAGCCAGTCCGCGCCCTCTGGCCGACGCTCCATATCGTGTGCAACCAAGAGAATTAGTGCGAGGCAGGCCAAGGACAGCAGCAACATCGGCAAATAGTGCTGCCAACGGCTTTGGTGAAACTCTGGAATGGCAACCCAGGCAAGCGTGCTTGGCGGAAGCTCGCTGCTGTCAAACACATCCGGCGGGCTGCTCTGCCGCAACATTTCGTCATATGCTTGTCGTCGTTGCGGGTTGCGCAAGTGATTCCAGGCACCATTCACACGCGTGGCGAATATCGCATCGTCCTCACTTTGCAAACGATCTGGATGTAGCCAATGCTGCAACAGGCGATGGTGCGCCTTGATCTGCTCGGCACTCGCCTCCGCAGCCACGCCGAGGACACGGTAGGCATCCGCTTTGTGGAAGAACAGCACCTCGCGGACGTAGAACTGAGCCGCCTCTCGCACCTTGGCCTCAGGTTCACCGAATGTATTTGCAGCCTCGGCCAGAACTTCCGGCATCGACCCGGCCGCTATGCCGATTAGCTGGTCCAAGCCGGTCGGCAATGGCTTCTGCCTCAATGCATGCCGCTCTACCGGCGCGCGATGCAGCGCCAGTGCCCACTCCAGCGCGCTCCCCTTCGCGCCACCCATGCGCTCACCCCTTGGTCAGTTTTTTATTTTTGTCGTTGCCATACGCGTAATACGATTCGTAGTGGTATCCATATCCATAACCGTAGCCGGCCGCACGGGAGTCGTACTTGGACAACAGCGCGCCCACCACGCGCGCGCGCGCTGCCAACAGGCGTTTCAATGCGGCTTGCGCGGCATTGATCTTGGTCTTGGCACTGTTAACGACCAAGAGCGTACCGTCCATCACATTCGCCAAGATCGGAGCGTCAGCCAAGCCAAGCACCGGCGGACCATCTACGATGATCTGGTCGTAGTGCTCAGCTGCCACAGTCAATGCTGAAATCAGCTTGCTACCTGACAGCAGTTCGGCCGGGTTGGGCGGCAACGGACCGGCAAGAATCACCTTGAGACCGGGGTCATCCGTCTCTAGCGTGGCGTCGGCCAACGTGCTGCCACCGGCCAACAGGTTGCTCAATCCGATCCCTTGCCCTTGCAGGCCCAAGGTCCGATGCAGCGACGGATTACGCAGATCAGCTTCTATAAGAAGCACGCGTTTGCCAAGCTGGGCGAAGTTTCGGGCCAAGGCCAAAGCCGTCGTCGACTTCCCTTCGCCAGGACTGGTGCTGGTAATCAGCAGGGTCTTGGGTACACCATGGTCTGTGGCGAATTGCAACGTAGTGCGAACTGAACGATATGCTTCGGAGAATGACGACTGTGGGTTACCCGCGACGTCGGCCATGATCTCCTTCGGCCCCAGGTTGGGGATGATGCCAAGCACCGCCAATTTGAGCTTTTGTTCTACGTCTTCAGGGGTCTTGATGGTGTCGTCCAGGAACTCCAGCAGGAACGCCACCAGCACGCCGAGCATGGCGCCAAGCAACATGCCGATCGCAAGGTTCAAAATGAGATTCGGCTTGAACCGCCCCTGCGGTACTTCTGCCCTGTCGATGATTGAGATGTTGTTCGAGCGAACATCCCCGGCGACCCCGACCTCCTTGTAACGCTGCAACAGCCCGTCGTAGAGCTGCCGGTTGGTGTCGACTTCACGCTTGAGGATGTTGTATTGGATGCTGCGCCCATCCACGTCCAGAGCTTCGGTTCGCAATGAAGCAATCCGCCCCATCAGCATGCGTTCCTGCATCGCCGTCGCATCGTATTCCGCCTTGACCGATGCTCGCACGCCGCCGGTTTCCTGGCTGATCTGGCGGCTCAGCTCATCGATCTGGCCCTTCAACTGCTGCATCTCCGGATATTCCGGCTTGAAGGTCTGCAATTTCTGCTGATAGGTGCCCTGCAACTGCGCTTTTTGCTGCTGCAATGGCCGTATGTTGGAGTTGCCGATCATGTCGGCAGGCATAGCGCCCGATGACGCTTGCTGCCAGCGCGCCTGCGCGCGGATGCGTTGGTCTTGTGCAGCGGCCAACGCAGCATTCAATTGAGTCAGATTTTGGGTGGCAAGCGACTGCCCATTTTCACCAGTGCTGACAATATTTTCTTTCTGCGCAAAGCCTACCAATTGCCGCTCGGATTGCTCCAGCTTGGCCTTGGTCAGCCTCAGCTGGTCTTCCAGATAGGTCTTGGCATACGAGGACGCACCGAACCGGCGCTCCAAGCCGGATGCTATGAAGCCTTCCGCCACCGCGTTGGCGACACGCGCAGAAAATTGCGGAGAGGGGCTGTCGTAATTGATGTGCACCAGCCGAGAATTACGGACTGGCTCCACGCTCAGACCGCCGCGGACCACTCCCGCAGCACTTCGCAGCTGGGCTGCGGCATCCGCGGAGGTGCCAGCTGTTTGTTTCTTCGCATCTTCTTTCGACTGCGGACGCAGCAAGGCCAGCATGCGTCCAATCCAACCCGGCTCCCTTAGGCGCCCAACTGTCGCTTCGTCGAGGTTGAGCTCGTTTGCCACGCGCTCGGCCAGTGACCGGCTCTTCAGCAATTCATATTGGGTCTGCAGGAAATCGGGATCGCGACCACCGCCGTCGTCCGGCTGGATGCCTTGAGCCTGGAACACCTGGCTACCTTCTTTCTCCAACTGCAACACAGCCGTGGCACGGTAGATCGGGGTAGCCATCAAGGTGGCGAGCAGTGCCAAGGCAATAACTCCGGCCAGGATGCTCAATATCAGCCAGCGGCGTTTGACCAGAATATGCCAGTAGGCCAGCAAATCGATTTCATCATTGTCGCGGCGATCATCCTGGAGATCCAGTGAAAGCGCACCGAGGCCTTGGCTTACAGGGGCCAACGAGTGCCGTGTAAGGCCGTCCGTGTGTGCCGGCAGATTCTTGCCGCCGTCTGTTGGTCCGGCGGGCAAATGTACTTCGGTCATGCGGAAATTTTCCTGGGAATCGCGGAGCTAGCGGAATTAGAGGAATCGAAAGATACCCAGCACCGGCATGCTTTCAATGATGGTTCTGAAAACACTCTTGCTGCCAGACTGTTCCACAACGATCACATCGTCGCCATACAGTTGCGGATCCTCGATGTTGCCTTTGCGCACCTGTCGAAGGTCGAACACGGCGGCCTGCTTTTTCCCCCCGACTTGACGCATTACCACGATTCCGCCGAGATCTGCGAACTTGGTATCCACCCCTTCGGCCAATGCAATCGCCTGTAACAACGTGGTTCGCCCGGTGATCGGGAAGATGCCCGGCTTCTTCACAGCACCCTCCACGGTGATCCGCTGGCTGGTGAATTCCTTGATGAAGACGGTGACCTGCGGTTTCTGCAGATAGCCCTGAGCGTACTTACTGGCCAGTTCGGCTTCCAGCTCGGGGATAGTGCGCCCGCCCGCCAAGACCGAACCCACCAGTGGCAGGGATATCTGGCCGTTGGAATTGACCCGCACGTCCTTGTCCAGCTCCTTGACGCCGAACACGCTGATCGACAACAGGTCTTGCGCACCGATCCGGTAGTCGTTCGCGCCTTTATATGCACCCGATGCCGACGTGGTATCGGGTGCGGGCAACGAGGCAGACATGTCTGATTTACGCACCCCACCTCCGCTATTGCATGCCGTCATTAGGGAGAGCAGGCATAACGCCAGCACGAGATACACGTATTTTCTCACCATCGAAAACTCTCCTTGGAACCTACGAAATGCGGGGCCACGCGGCATTTAATCAATGCCACAGGCTGCCAAAAGTCAGCTTAACGGCCATCGCTCATTTTCGCCGGACGCAACATGAATGGCACGCATCCGGATTTTGGAGAAGTGATCCTCACAACAAGAACCGGCTGAAGGCCGGCTTCGTCTGACCGTGGTGGGCGGTGCAGGGTTCGAACCTGCGACCCTTGCCGTGTGAAGGCAATGCTCTACCGCTGAGCTAACCGCCCGTAGGGCCGCGCATTGTAGAGGGAAGCCCCCGGGCCGGCAATGCCTCAGGGTTGAATACAGCGCAAGGCCGGGCAATTCGCCAAGGAAATATGCGTTGCTTCGGGTACTACTAGCAGCGGCCCAACTTCATCGCTTGCACGACCTCTTCCGCCAGTCCGACGGGTTGCTGCCCCAACGTGCGCAGGTGCAGCTCTGCCGCTTCCGGGATTTCATAGGGCGAGTCGATGCCGGTGAAATTGCGCAGTTCGCCGCGCCGCGCTTTGGCATACAGGCCTTTGACATCGCGCTGCTCAGCCAAGGCCAAGGGCGTATCGACGAAGACCTCCAGGAACTCGCCTTCGCTGAACAGTTCGCGCGCCAAGCGCCGCTCGGCGCGGAACGGGGAGATGAAGCTGACCAGCACGATCAGGCCGGCATCGGTCATCAGCTTGGCGACTTCAGCGATACGGCGGATGTTCTCGACGCGGTCCTCGTCGGTGAAGCCGAGATCCTTGTTGAGGCCGTGGCGGACGTTGTCGCCATCCAGCAGGTAGGTGTGATGGCCCATCGCCAGCAGGCGCTTTTCGACCAGGTTGGCAATAGTGGACTTGCCGGAGCCGGACAGGCCGGTGAACCACAGGCAACGTGGCTGCTGGTGCTTGATCCGGCTGCGGGCGCCCTGGTCGACATCGACATGTTGCCAATGGATGTTGCCGGCCCGGCGCAGCGCGAAATCCAGGGTGCCAGCTGCCACAGTCGCATTGCTCTGGCGGTCTATCAGGATGAAGGCACCGAGTGTCTGATTGTCGGAATAGGACTCGAACGGCACCGGCTGGTCGAGATGCAGGTTGCAGTAAGCGACTTCGTTCAAGTCGATCGACTTGGCAGCCAGGTGTTCCTGCGTGTTGACGTCGACCTTGTGCTTGATCTCGGTGATCGACGCACCGACGGTGCGCGTGCCGATCTTCAGCCAATATGGCCGGCCCGGCAGCAGGGCGTCGTCGCCCAGCCAGAGCAGGTGCGCGGCAAACTGATCTGACACCTCCGGCGGCTGCTTGGCCAAGGCGATCACGTCGCTGCGGCTGGCATCGATCTCATCGGCCAAGGTAAGGGTCACCGCCTGCCCCGCCTGCGCATGATCGAGGTCGCCATCGGCCGTCACGATCCGCGCAACCGTCGACCGCCGTCCGGACGGCAGCACCACAATCTCGGTACCACGCGCAATTTCGCCCGCGACCACGGTACCGGCGAACCCGCGGAAGCCCTGGTCGGGCCGGCAGACCCATTGCACCGGCATGCGGAAGCCGATATCGGCGGTGTTGCGCTGGACCTGCACGGTTTCAAGATGACCCAGCAGGGTTTCGCCGTGGTACCACGGCGTTGCCGCGGACGGCGCCAGCATGTTGTCGCCCTTCAGCGCCGATAGCGGGATCGCGGTCACGTGTGCAATGCCGAGGGATTCGGCCAATGCACGATAGCTGGCGACGATCTCGTCAAAACGCGCCTGGCTGTAGTCCACCAGATCCATCTTGTTGACTGCCAGCACCACATGACGGATGCCCAGCAGCGAGACGATATAGCTGTGTCGACGCGTCTGGGTGAGCAGTCCTTTGCGGGCATCGATCAGCACGATGGCAAGATCCGCGGTCGACGCGCCGGTCGCCATGTTGCGGGTGTATTGCTCGTGACCGGGGCAGTCGGCAGCGATGAACTTGCGCTTGTCGGTGCCAAAATAGCGGTAGGCCACGTCAATCGTGATGCCCTGTTCACGCTCGGCGGCCAGGCCATCCACCAGCAGTGCGAAATCGATGTCTTCGCCTTGGGTGCCGTGGCGCCGGCTGTCGGCCTTGAGCGCGGCGACCTGGTCGTCAAGCAGCAGCTTGGTGTCGTGCAGCAGGCGGCCGATCAGGGTGCTCTTGCCGTCATCCACGCTGCCGCAGGTGATGAATCGCAACAGGCTCTTGGTCTCGTGTTGCTGCAGGTAGCTGGCGACCTGCGCGCTGGCGTCTTCAATGCGCATCAGAAATACCCTTCCTGCTTCTTCTTTTCCATCGACGCGGACGGGTCCTGGTCGATCACCCTGCCCTGTCGCTCCGAGGTGGTCGCCACCAGCATCTCGGCGATGATTTTTTCCAGCGTGTCGGCTTCCGACTCGATCGCGCCGGTCAACGGGTAGCAACCCAGGGTGCGGAAGCGCACGGTCTTCAGCATCGGGGTTTCGCCATCGCGCAACGGCAGGCGCTCATCGTCGACCATGATCAACGCGCCGTCCCGCTCGACCACGGGACGCTCGGCAGCCAGGTACAGCGAAGGCACCGGAATGTTTTCCCGAAAGATGTACAACCAGACATCGAGCTCGGTCCAGTTGCTGATCGGGAACACGCGCACCGACTCGCCTTTGTGGATCCGTGTGTTGTATAGGCTCCACAATTCCGGGCGTTGGTTCTTGGGATCCCAGCGATGCTGGGGGTTGCGGAAACTGAAGATGCGTTCCTTGGCGCGGGATTTCTCTTCATCGCGGCGGGCGCCGCCGATTGCCGCATCGAATCCGTGCAGGTCCAGCGCCTGCTTAAGGCCCTGGGTCTTCATCACGTCGGTATGCACGGTCGCGCCGTGGCTGATCGGGGAAATGCCCTGGGCGACCCCGTCCGGGTTTATGTGCACATGCAGTTGAACACCGGTTTCGGCGGCGCGCTGGTCGCGGAAGGCGATCATCTCGCGGAACTTCCAGCCAGTATCGACATGCAGCAATGGAATCGGCGGGCGGGCTGGATAAAAGGCCTTGGCCAGCAAATGCAGCAGGACAGAACTGTCCTTTCCAACCGAGTACATCATCACCGGATTGCGGAATTCGGAAGCAACCTCGCGCAGGATGTGGATGCTTTCTGCTTCCAGCCGGTCGAGATGGGTCAATGTCTGGTTCAAGCCGTCAGTCCTGGATTTCAAGCTGCTTGGTATCAACTGCACTTGCCGCTGCGCATGCTCAACACGTGCGGAGGCGGGCTGAAACTGTCGCTACGCGCGGGTTGCCAGAAGTCCTTGAACACAGCGTGGTCTGGAAGGCCGGTCAGCAGTTCGCCCCGCCGCAGGAACGGGTATAGCGCAGCAAGCGAACGTACTTCGGTCGGCGAGACCCGCCGCAGGATGTGCTCCGGCCCTAATTGGTCCGGATGTTCCAGGCCGGATGCACACAACAGGTCGTGCAATGCATGCAGTGTGTTGTCGTGGAACTCGCGCACGCGGGTGGCCTTGTCCGGCACATCGAGCTTGCGCCAGCGGCTGGGATCCTGGGTGGTGATGCCGGTTGGGCAACGGTCGGTGTGGCAGGTGAGTGACTGGATGCAGCCC
>JBDSIA010000090.1:0-3109 GCA_039918175.1 Thermomonas sp. | reverse complement strand
GAGCGTGATCACGGTCCCAACAATCGTCACCGTGTAGGTCTGGCTGTCGGTGAAGCCGGAAGGCCCATCGGTGATGGTGACGGTGAAGTTGCTGGTACCCACGGCGGTGGGCGTGCCGCTCAGGGTGGCGATCTGGTTGCCGGTGCTGTTGATGAAGGTCAGTCCGGCCGGCAAGGTGCCTGCGCTGACGGCAAAGGTGTAGCCCCCGAACCCGCCGCTGGCAGTGAAGGTCTGCGAATAGGGCGCGCCAACTGTCCCGCTGGGCAGCGTGGTGGGGCTCAGCACCACCGGGGCGACGAATTGGAAGGTGTAGATCTGGCCGCCGACGCTGCCGAAGCTGTCTGTGGCCTGGATGAAGGAGTTGGTCACCCCTTCGACGGTCGGCGTGCCGCTGATCACCCCGGTGGCGGGATTGAGGATGAGCCCGGCCGGCAAGGGAGGCCCCGCCCCCACCAAATAGGTGTACGGCCCGGTGCCGCCACTGGCGGTGATCGTGACGGAATAGGGCACACCTACCGTGCCCAAAGGCACCGACGTCGGCGACAGCGTGATGGTCGGGGAACTGATAGAGAAGAAATAGCTTTGCTGGCCCATCAATCCAGAGCTGTCGGTGGCCACGATGGTGACGGTGCTTCCACCTGACCCGGTCGGCGTGCCGCTGATCACCCCGGTGGCGGGATCGAGGATGAGTCCGGCCGGCAAGGAAGGCGGCCCATTTACACTAAAGATGTACGGCGCGGTGCCGCCGCTGGCGGTGATCGTGACGGAATACGGCACCCCGACCGTCCCGGGCGGCACTGTCGTGGGCGACAGCGTGATGGATTGCGCCAGCACCGTTCCCGCGCAGCCCAGCCACAAGGCTAGTGCAACCAGGCACGTCAACCAGCGTGCCCCGAGGAGACGCGCCGCCATTGACGCGCCATGGGAGCTGGTCTGCCGGGTGTGGATATTCATGATGGAAGCCCCTGTTGAGTCGCTCACTAGAGCAACGCTGAAACCACGCAAAAGCGGTCAGGGCTGAGGATTTGGCATGTCTGCGGGAAAGTCAACAAGGCTAAAATGAATGGAACAGCATCTTAGGCGCGGGCAAGGCACTGCGTGAAATCAGCTCGGGAAAACCGGACCATGCCATCGCCTCCCGGTGCCGAACAGTGCAGTCACGGTTACGTGTGCGACAGCGATCAGCGCTGCAAGACATTCGCGGAAAAAACAACAGCGACAGCGACTGACGCGACCGCGCCGCTATTCGGCGACGGGTGCACATGTTGGGGGGGGTCGTTTTGCCGGCGGGGCATGGATCATCGGCGACGTCCTGATCATCGGTTGTGGCCATAACGGCCTAGTCTGCGCCGCCTACCTGGCCGGCGCTGAGCTCAAGATGCGGGCGCTGGAACGTCGCCCCATCGATGGCGGTGCGGCGGTGACCGAGGAATTCTATCCCGGTTGCAGGAATTCGTTGGCCAGCTATACGGTCAGCCTGCTCAATCCGAAATATAACGCCGACCTGCGCCTAGCCCGGCACGGGGTGCGTGTGGTCTAGCGGCCGTACGCCAATTTCCTGCCTCTGCCAGGCGGGCGCAGCTTCCGCTAGGCGGTGAAGATACGCAGTCGGAAGTCGCAACATGGTCGGCGCGCGATGCGCGCAGCGGCTGCTCGACTACTACGCGATGCTCGATCGCCTTGTAGCTGCAAAAGCCGCCCTGCACGCCTGGCTGCAGCGTGTGGGCGACATTCGGATCCGTCTGCCCGCCTGAAAGCGACGGTGCCGTAGATCGACACCTTGCCGTTCGACCGCTTCACCGTGGCGGTTTCGATAGTGCATTCGATGACCTGAATGCCCATTGATGCTCTCCCGAGAGTGTCGCAAACCGCCCGTTTAGCCGACTAGCGCGAGTTCTGGAACGTCAGGGTCCAGCCTCGATCATTGCCATACAAGCCGCCAAAGGTGCCGAGGTACTGCAGGTTGAGCGTGACCCGGCGGGTATTGAGTACGACACCCAGTTCCACGAACCGACGATCACCGCCGTCAGTCTGGGGAGCGAGGAAGTACTCCGGACCGAACGGCTGGTCCACGTACTGGATTGACGTACCGCCCTGTAGACGGAAATCGTGCAGGAACTCCACGCGCATGCGCGGCTCGACCATGCCCCAGCGCGACTTGTGCTGGAACTTCCCGCGCACGCCCACAGTGCGCGTTCTTGTGTCGATGGACTCATCGCCATAACGCAACGCCTGAGTTGGATCCCCGTCCTCGGAGTAGCCGTCCAGCCTTGCCTTGGCGACATCGATCCGCGAATACCCATCGATCTCCCAACCGGTGCGCTTCATGCGATATCCGCCAGTCCACGACGAGAACGTCTGTTGACCGCTGCGTTCGCCTTCGACCATTGAATCACTTCCCGGCAACGCACGCCTCGTCTGCAGATTGATCCGTTGGTGGCCGATGCTGCCGTCGATGAAGAAGGGGAGAGTCGGATGGAAGCTGCCGTAACCGATCCCGCTTTTCGCCTGCCCATATACCTGGCTGCCGTGGACGCCAATGTCCTGGCGGTTGCGGTCATAGCCCAAGGCCAGGCCGAACGCGAGGTGATGGCTGGTGGGGCAGTCGCCACCCAAGGTCAAGCCATTGACCCGGAAGGATTGGGAGGATCCCTGCGCATCCGAACCACGGCCGCCACTGCGGGTGGTGTCGCTGATCCACCAACCACACCCTTTCTCAAGGTCATGCAGGGAATCCATCCGCCGGTCGACGGTGCGCATGGGGTTCTCGGCAAAGATGCGAACCACACTGTTGGTCGCCGTCTCGATGCCGACCACGTCGGGATCCTTGGCTGGATCAGGACGTGCGCCGCCAACGATCACCAGCGTATAGGCCTGGCTGCCGGTGCTGCCGAACAAATCGGTGGCGGTGATGGTGAAGGCGTAGGTGCCCGAAGCCGTGGGCGTGCCAGACAGTACGCCAGCACTGGTGAGGACAAGTCCCGTCGGCAAGCTTCCGGCGGTCACGGCGAAGCTGTAGGGCGTAGTTCCGCCGCTTGCCGTGATGGTCTGGGAGTAGGCGACGCCCAAGGTGCCACCGGGCAGAGTCGTCGGCGAGAGAGTAAGCGTG
>JBDSIA010000089.1:0-5178 GCA_039918175.1 Thermomonas sp. | reverse complement strand
GCTGCCGGCTTCAATGCGCATGATGCATTGCGCGCCGCCACCCTGGGCAGCGCCAAGGCGATGGGACTGGATGAGGCCATTGGCAGCATCGAGCCGGGCAAGCAGGCAGACCTGGCCTGCGTGGATTTGTCGGCACTGGAGACCCAGCCGCTGCACAACGTGGTTTCGCAGTTGATCTATGCCACCGGCCGTCATCAAGTCAGCGATGTGTGGATTGCCGGCGCGGCGAAACTGCGCCAGCGCGTGCTGGTCGACATGGATCTGGATGGCGTGGTTGCCAACGCGCGCCAGTGGCGCCAGCGGATCGCGATGGTGCGGACGGGATGAACAGCAACTTCAGCCAATCCGAACTCGACAAGTTCGACGAACTCGCCCAACGCTGGTGGGATCCCGCCGGTCCGCAAAAAGCCCTGCATGCATTGAATCCTGCGCGCCTGGGCTATGTTGCCGCCCGCTGCACGCTGGATAGCGCGAGCGTGCTGGATGTCGGCTGCGGAGCCGGCCTGTTGAGCGAGGCGATGGCGAAGTCAGGCGCAGTCGTCACTGCGATCGACCTCGCGCCGAACCTGCTCAAGGTCGCGCGCCTGCACGGACTCGAATCGGGGGTCAAAGTCGACTACCGCGAAACGTCGGTGGAGTCATTGGCCGACGAGTCGCCTGGCTCTTTCGATGCCGTCACCTGCATGGAAATGCTTGAACACGTGCCGGACCCGGCATCGATCATCGAAGCCTGTGCACGCCTGCTGAAGCCGGGTGGGCGGCTGTTCGTATCCACCCTCAACCGCACGCCTGCGGCATTTGCCCTGGCCATTGTCGGGGCCGAATACGTCGCCCGCGTGCTGCCGAAGGGCACCCACCAATATCGCGATTTCATCAAGCCCTCGGAACTGGCGCGCTGGTTGCGCGCGGCCGACTTGGATCTGGAAGATGTGAGCGGGCTGATGTACGAGCCGTGGCGCAACAGCGCACGGGTCGTGTCGCGCACCGACGTCAATTACCTCGCCTGCGCGTACAAGCCCTGATGAGCGCTGCAACCGATGCGGCGACGGACGCCGCCTGCAACCGTAATTTCCCGCGACTGGTCCTGTTCGACCTCGACGGCACCTTGCTGGACAGTGCGCCGGACATGCTGGCCACGGTCAATCGCATGCGCGCTGCGCGCGGGCAGGGGCCGATGCCGCTGGCCGACCTGCGCCCGCATGTGTCGCGCGGCTCGCGGGCAATGAGCGCGGCGGCGTTCCCGGAATTGGGCGGTGAAGTCTCGCCGGCAATGATTCGCGAGTTCCTGGATATCTACGAAACCGAACTTGGCCGCAGCAGCGTGTTGTTCGATGGCGTGGCGGAGCTGCTCGAAGCGATCGAGGCCGACGGCGCGCGCTGGGGCATCATCACCAACAAGCCGGAATACCTGGCAAAACAGGTGATGCCGCAGCTTGGTTGGGAGTCGCGCTGCGCGATCCTGCTGGGCGGCGACAGCTTGCCGAAGCGCAAGCCGGATCCGCTGCCGCTGTTGCACGCAGCGGAATTACTTGGCGTATCCATCGCAGACTGCGTCTACGTGGGCGATGATCAGCGCGATATCGACGCGGCGCGCGCGGCAGGCATGCGCTCGGTGGTGGCGCTGTGGGGCTATCGCGGCGAGGATGAGCAGCCAGACGGTTGGGGCGGCGATGTCATGGCCGCCAGCGTCCATGAGATGCGCAACGCTAGCTTCTGGCAGGCGTTGTGATGAGCGAGCACGAGGCATTGCAGGGCTTCACTGACAAATGGCTGGCGCAATGGCCGGAGTGGTCCGTGGCCGAAGTCTTCGTGCCGGCCGCGCAGCGCGAGCGGGCGCGGGCCTGGTTTGCCTTGCGCGATGAACTGGCCGAAGCCGCGTGGGGCGCGGAGGACCCGCGCCCGGGTGAGGCGAAGCTGGGCTGGTGGGCGGAAGAACTCGACGGCTGGTCGCGCGGCGCGCGACGGCATCCGTTGGGGCTCGCCTTGCAGCCGATGCCGGCCTCATGGACGAACCTTGCCGCCTGTCTGCCGGCGCTACGGGCCAGCCGTGAGCGTCCCCGGGATATGGATGCCGCGGTGTTTTCGCTGGAGCCTTACGCCGAGGCACTGGCGGGCGTGGCCCAGCGCCTGTTCGACGCGCAGACGCCGGCGCCGGCGCGCAGCGTCGTAGTCTCCTTGTTGGCAGAGCGCCTGCTGCGCCAGCCCGACCACGCCACGCCGCTGGGCGACCTGGATGCCCGTGGCTGGGGCGGCAAGCTCCTGCAGCAATGGCCAGCACCCGGCGAGGGCACCTGTCCCGGCCGCATCCATGCGGCGTTGGTGCGGGGCCGTCTGCAACGTTTCGCTGTTGGCAAGTCTCCAGTAGTGCCTCGCTTGTCGGCCCTGGTCAGGGCGTGGCGTGCGGCGCGCAAATGACGCCCGGCGCAATGTGCGTTACGGGAGCGTTGGCATACCTCTCGGTACAATGCTGCGATGAGTGATTCCACTTCGTCGCCTGTTTGCCGGGCGCACCAGACTCAGGCCGAGTCCCGAATGCCCGATGTCGCCGCCGAGCAGCCCGAATTGGCGCGTGCACTGGATTGGGTCGGGATGGACGGCATCTGCCTGCCGATTCGCTTGCCGGGTCCAGCCGGCCAGGCCATGCATGTGCCGGCGCAAGTGGATGTCGCAGTTGACCTGCGCAAACCGTCGGCACGTGGCATCCACATGTCGCGGCTGTACCTGCTTCTGCAGGAATCGCTGGCGGGCGACAGCCTCAGCGCGCCGGGCTTGCGCCATCTGCTGGAAACCTGCATCGCCTCGCAGCAGGGTCTGTCCAGCGCGGCACGAATCAGCTTGCGCTATGACCATTTGCTGCTGCGCAAGGCACTGTCCAGCGACAACGCGGGTTGGAAGCGTTATCCGGTCGTGGTGGAGGCTATTTTGCGTGACGGACACCTGCAACTGTCGCTGGAATTCAGCGTCGAATATTCAAGTACCTGTCCCGCATCTGCGGCGCTGTCGCGGGAGTTGAACGCGCGCCGTTTCAGCGAGGACTTCGCAGGCGCGCAGGCATCGTCCACCGCCGTGGTGAGCGACTGGCTGGCTTCCGACCGTGGCCTGGCCGCAACACCTCATGCGCAGCGCAGCCGCGCCGAAGTGCGGGTTGACTTGAAGCCTTGCTTCGCCGAACTCCCGTTGCAGTCGCTGGTGGATGCAGTGGAAAGCGCGCTGGCTACGCCCGTGCAGACTGCGGTCAAGCGTGAGGACGAAATGGCGTT
Source organism: Thermomonas sp. (assembly GCA_039918175.1). Classification (GTDB taxonomy): domain Bacteria; phylum Pseudomonadota; class Gammaproteobacteria; order Xanthomonadales; family Xanthomonadaceae; genus Thermomonas. The sequence goes on along the minus strand of JBDSIA010000089.1, from coordinate 1,918 downwards.
CGCCGCCCTCAACGCAGCCAACCTGATGTTCTGCGAGGACGCTGCGCGTCGGGTCGCGCATGCCATCTCAAACGACGCACGCGTCAGTGCCTGGAACATCCGGATAGCGCACCACGAGAGCCTGCATCCGCATGATGCAGTGGCAAATGTGAGCGGGAGAAACGTCTAGGAGCTTTTCGACGGCGAGACCGTCGGGTGGCTCGCGAAGCGGCATTTGGAGCCGCGCAGCGAACACCCGGCGGTAGGCGCCGTCGGCACTTGGTCAACTGCCCCATTTACTGAGATTTGCTGCGCTCGAGCACCAGCAGCGGATCAATACGGGTCTCGAACCACGACATACCCCAATGCAGATGCGGCCCGGTGACGCGTCCAGTGGCGCCCACAGCAGCAACCAAGTCACCCTGTTTGACACTGTCGCCGACTTTCACGTCGATCCGTGACAAGTGCAGGAAATTGCTGCTGATGCCATGGCCGTGGTCGAGAACCACGGTGCCGCCAGTGAGGTAGAGGCCCGGGTCGGCGAAGGTGATCACGCCATCGGCCGGCGCCTTGACCGGCGTACCCGTGGGCACCGCGATATCCATGCCCGAATGCGGTGATTTCGGCGTGCCGTTGTACACGCGTTGGTTGCCGAAACGACCGCTGATGCGTCCCTGCACCGGCCAGATGAAGGCCTGCGCGAAGCCGGTGCGGTCGTCGTCGCGGGTGCGTGCGGCCGACACGCGTGCCTGTTCACGGGCGATACGTTCGGCAATCGCCTTGGGCGGGTTCACCGTGGCTGGCGGCACGCCGTTGATGTTCTCGAGTGGCCACTCACGCGCAGTCACCGCGATCGACATCATCCGGGCGGGTGCATTGGGTGCCTGCACGCTGACTAGCAGCGGCCCCACCTCATCGCGGCCCACGCCGAACACGACGCTGCCGTAGGTCGTGACCAGCAGGGCGCGGTCCGCATAACGCACCACGCTACCGGCAGGCACCTTGCCGATCACCATCGCACCTTGCGACACCGATGTCGGGAACACGATGCCAAGCACTTCGGCGGCATCTCGCAGGGTTGTTGGCGGTGGCAGGGCGGTCTCCACGCGTTGTTGGGCGGGTGCGACGCAGGCCACCGACAGCGCCAGCACGAGGCCGGGCAGGGCCATGCGAGGAAATGAACGCATCATCGGTCGAACTGCAATCGCCGGCCGACCGGTTCACCCAGCAATGCCGTGCCATCCCATGCCAGGTGGCCATTGACCCAGGTCGACGCGATCCGGCTGTGGAAGGTGGTGCCCTCGAACGGCGACCAGCCGCACTTGCTGAGCACGTCGCTGCGTTGCACTGTAAAGGGTGTGTCGTCGACCAACACGAGGTCCGCGGCATAGCCCTCGCGCAGGAAACCGCGCTGGCTGACATCGAACAATTGCGCCGGCGCGTGCGCGAATTTCTGCACGACCTGGGCGGTGGTCAACTTGCCCTCGTGGACCAACTCGAGTGCGGCGTTCAGGGCGAACTGCACCAGCGGCAGGCCGCTGGGTGCGCTGGCATACGGTCGCGCCTTTTCCTCCAGCGTATGCGGGGCATGGTCGGTGGCCAGCACATCGATGCGGTCGTCGCCCAGCGCGGCGATCAGCGCATCGCGGTCGCTGGCGTCCTTGATTGCCGGATTGCACTTGATCAGATTGCCCAGGCGCGCGTAGTCCTCTCGCGCAAAGCGCAGGAAATGCACGCAGGTCTCGGCGGTGATGCGCTTGCGGCTGCCATCGGCGCGGATCAGCGGACCCTGTTCGAACAGCGCCAGTTCGTCGGCGGTGGAGATATGCAGGACGTGCAGGCGGGTGTCGTGGCGGCGCGCCAGCGACAGGGCGAGCAGGGTGGACTTGATGCAGGCCTCGCGCGAACGGATATCCGGATGGCACTCGACCGGGATGTC
>JBDSIA010000088.1:0-9435 GCA_039918175.1 Thermomonas sp. | reverse complement strand
CCGGTTGCCGGTTGCTGGTCAGCGCCGGCCCGACGTTCGAGGACATCGACCCGGTGCGGTTCCTCGGCAACCGCAGCAGCGGCAAGATGGGCTTTGCGATCGCCGCCGCCGCCGTCGAGCGTGGCGCCGTTGTGTGGCTGGTGGCAGGTCCGGTGCACCTGCCAACTCCAGCCGGCGTGCAGCGGCTCGACGTGCGCAGTGCGGCGCAGATGTATGAGGCAGTGATGGCGCGGCTGTCGATCAAGCAATCGCCTTGGGACGCCTATATCGGCGCGGCGGCGGTCGCGGACTTCAGCCCGCTCCGTGTTGCCGGCAACAAGTTGAAGAAGCTCCCGAGCGAAGACACGCTCACGCTTGAACTGGTCAAGACCCGCGACATCCTGGCCGAGGTCGCCACGCATGTTCGGCGTCCGCGGCTGGTCGTGGGCTTTGCCGCGGAAACCGACGACATCGTCGCGCATGCGCGTAGCAAGCTGGTGGGCAAACAACTGGATCTGATTTGCGCCAACCGGGTCGGGGTCGGCGGCATCGGTTTCGAGAGCGATGACAACACGCTGGTGGTGCTGGGCCACGATGGCTACGAACAAACACTGGGCCCGGCCTCGAAAAACAAGGTCGCCGGCCAGCTCGTGGACCTGGTCACGGAGCGGCTTCGCTGATGCACCACGCGTTGCAAGTGAAATTGCTGGATCCACGTTTTGGCGCTGCATGGCCGCTGCCGGCTTATGCGACCGAACATAGTGCCGGCTTGGACCTGCGTGCGGCGCTGGACACGGCGCTGGTACTCGAACCCGGCGACACGGCATTGATCCCGTCCGGACTCGCGATCCACATCGCCGATGCCAGCCTGTGCGCAGTGATCCTGCCGCGCTCGGGATTGGGCCACAAGCACGGCATCGTGCTTGGAAACGGCACCGGCCTGATCGATGCGGACTACCAGGGACCGTTGATGATCAGCACCTGGAACCGCGGCAGCGTGGCCTACACGATCGAACCCGGAGACCGCATCGCGCAGCTGATGTTGCTGCCGATCGTGCGCGCAACCCTGCAAGTGGTGGATACTTTCGATGAAAGCGCGCGCGGGGCCGGCGGATTCGGCCATACCGGCGTGCGTTGACTGGGGGCAAGATGAGCGACGAAAACACGCGCAAGCTGCAAATCGATCCGGCGCAATGGGCCACGATCCTCGCCGTCGTCAGCGTGGTCCTGCTGGTGCTTGGACTGTGGCTGGCGATTGCCGGCGGGCGCCAGATGCAAGCGGATATGCGCCTGCATTCGCTGCAAGGTGCTCGCGACCAGGCAGTCATCGAAACCGAGCGCAACCTGCAAGCGTTGCGGCGCAAATTCAGTGCCACGCTGGCCGCGCCTGCGGTGGCCACGGCAATAAGGGCTGGCGACATTGCCCGCGCCGCTCGAGCCATGAAAGCGGCATGGCCCGACCTCACCCGCAGCGAAGTCTGGCCGGCCGACTTGCAACAACGTTATACCAGTCTGCCGGGCAGCGGGTATGGCAGCCTTGCGGTGAGCGAAGCCGCGCTGGCCGAAGGCAAGTCAGTGGCACGCATCATCTCCACTGCCGGCGGCGAGCGGCTGGCATTGGCCGCCCCAGCGGCGGGCCCGCATGTGCAGGTACTTGGTTACGCTGAGTTGCCACTGGAACGCGCCACCCAGGCCATTGCCGCGGCCACGTTGGCCACGGGCACCTACATGTCGTTGCGCCAGGGCGTGCGCGATGTGCTGGAACGCGGGGATCTGGCGCTCAAGGACTCCGCCGAATCGCTGGCGGTCAAGGTCGCGGACAGCGACCTGCGCATCGCCGCAGCGGTGCCCGATGGCGTGGTGGTGCCGTTGGGACTTGGCGCGATCGCCGCGATCACCGTCGGCGGCCTCTTGCTGCTGGCAGCGCTTGGAATATGGTTTGGCTTGCGACCGCGCATGCGCGGCAAGACGCTCATTGTCGATGGCGAAGCGGTCCCGACCTTGGCTGAACTGCAGTTGGCCCAACCCGGGCAAGCAACGCAAACGCCCCCGCGTGAAATCACGGAGACCAAGACTTCGAAAGCCTCGGTCGTCATCGACCGCAGCATCTTCCGCGCATACGACATCCGTGGCGTGATGGGGCAAACGCTGGATGCGGGGGTGGCCGAACTGATCGGCCAGGCGATCGGTTCGCTGATGCGCGACAAGGGGTTGGAGGACATCGTGGTAGGTCGCGATGGCCGTCGGTCCGGCCCGGAGCTGATGGAAGGGCTGGTAACCGGTCTGCGCAAGGCGGGTCGCAATGTCGTCGACATCGGCCTGGTGCCGACACCCGTGGTCTACTTCGGTGGCTATCACCTGCGTACCGGCTGCGGTGTGGCGATCACCGGCAGTCACAATCCACCGGACTACAACGGGTTCAAGATCGTGGTTGGCGGCGAGACGCTGTCAGGTACGGCCATCACCGACCTGCACGCGCGCATCGCCGAAGACCGGCTGCATGATGCGGAGTCGCGCGGCACCCTGGATGAGCGCGACATCAGCGACGACTACGTCGAACGCATCGCGGGCGACATCCAGGTCGGCCAGCGCCTGAAGGTGGTGGTGGATGCCGGCAACGGCGCGGCCGGGGTGATCGGCCCGCGCGTGCTGGAAGCGATCGGCGCCGAGGTCACGCCGCTGTTCTGCGATATCGACGGCAGCTTCCCCAACCATCATCCCGACCCCAGCGATCCACAGAACCTGACTGCACTGATCCAGATGGTGGAGCGCCTGGATGCGGATATCGGCATCGCCTTCGATGGCGACGGCGATCGCCTCGGGGTGGTCACCCGCACCGGCAAGAACATCTATCCGGACCGGTTGCTGATGCTGTTCGCCGCCGACGTGCTGCAGCGCAACCCGGGCGCGGTGATCGTGTACGACGTGAAGTGCACAGGCCGCCTGCCAGCGCACATCCTGCGCCATGGTGGCAGCCCGTTGATGTGGAAGACCGGGCATTCGCTGATCAAGGCGAAGATGCGCGAGACCGACGCCGAACTTGCCGGCGAGATGAGCGGGCATTTCTTTTTCGCCGAGCGCTGGTACGGTTTCGACGATGGCATCTATGCGGCCGCGCGGCTGCTGGAAATCCTCGATGCCAGCGGTTACACGCCGGACGAAGTGTTCGATGCCCTGCCTGATGGCATTTCCACGCCGGAAATCAAGGTCGAAGCGCCCGACGGCGATCCGCATGCCTTCGTCGAACGCTTCCGCGGCATGGCGAGCTTCGAAGGTGGGCGCCCGTCCACCATCGATGGCCTGCGCGTGGATTGGGCGGATGGTTGGGGCCTGGTGCGCGCCTCCAACACCACCCCGGTGCTGGTGATGCGCTTTGATGCAGATTCCAATGAGGCGATGGCGCGCATCCAGCAGGCGTTCCGCGACCAACTGCTGCTGGTGCAGCCGGGGATGGCGCTGCCGTTCTAGCGGATCAACTCCAGCGCATCAACCTGCGGGCGATGGCTGTACGCCGGCGGATTCCGAACTGGATGTATCGGCTGCCTTGAGTGTGCGGTAACGGCGCACGGCATCGGTCATTTCAGCGTCCAGGGTGGTCCGGTCGTATTGCTGCTCGGCGAGGATCTGTTGCTGGCGGATCAGGTCGTTGTGTTGCTGCAGGATGGATTGGGCCAGCTGCTTCGGAACCGGTTTATGGTCCAGCTCCCAGTCGCCGGCCTGGCGCAGCAGCGTAATCAGGCTCAGGCGCAGGTTGGAGAGCCCCAGCAGGCTTGCCTTCAGGGTTTCATCCAGAAGCGAGGTGCGCTCACCATAGGCACGGCGCAGGTCGGCCTCGGTCACGTAAGACTCGACCATGGCCAAATCCCGGCGTTCCCGGATTGCCTCGGCTTCGGCCTGCCTTCGCGCGACTGCAGTGGTTACTGCTGCGGCAGTGCGCTCGTTATCGGTCAGCGCGCGCGTGATTTGGCCGGTGGCAAGTCCGCTTCGGGTGCTGATCTCAGTGCGTGCAGCGTTGGCGGCCTCTGCAGGCAATGCGTCGCTGCAGATCTTGCGACCGTTCTGGTTCCAGCAATAGAGCTTTTTCTGCGTCTTTGCCTTTGCCTTTGTCTGTGCCTGCGCATCGGCGCTTGCGCCAAGCCCCATGCCAAACATCAAGGCGATGGCCCCGAACAGCATTCGATTTCGATGCGACATGACAGCCCCCTGTGGCAGTCGTGAAGCGTTCATGTGGTTGTGCCGTAGCGCGCGCGATAAGCGAGCAGGGCAGCTCGTTGAGCCACAAGTTCGGCGGTTTTGCCCGCGAACGCAAGTAAATCCTCCAATCCGGCCACCGCAATCACCGGGATTGCGTGCTCGGCGGCGATCACCTGGGCCGCCGATCGGGCATCGTCGGCGCCCGCGCGTTCCTGGCGATCCAGTGCGATCACGATGCCGGCTGGGGTGCCACCGGCTGCCGAAATGATCGCCAGCGCCTCGCGGATCGCGGTGCCGGCGGTGATCACGTCATCCACAATCAACACGCGTTTGCCGGTCATTGGCGCGCCGATCAGGCTGCCGCCTTCGCCATGGGCCTTGGTTTCCTTGCGGTTGAACGTCAATGGCAGGTCGCGGCCACGGCGGGCGTATTCGCAGGCCAGTGCGGTGGCCAAGGGAATGCCCTTGTAGGCGGGACCGAACAACAGGCCGAAATCCCCGAATGAGCCAGCGCTGCCGGCCAGGTCCAGCGCATCGGCATAGCAACCCGCCAGTTCTGCCAGCAAGGCGCCGGAATTGAAGTGGCCGGCGTTGAAAAAATACGGGCTGGTGCGTCCCGATTTCAACGTGAACTCGCCAAAGCGCAGTGCGTCGGCGCGCATCGCCAGTTGCAGGAAACGGGAGTGGTGGTCGTCCATGGCCCTAGTGTCCACGATCCGGCGGGTTTTCCGCTACGCTCTTGCATCGATCCGGTACGCGAGAGCGCATGCGCATCCTCAGTTTCAACGCCAATGGCATTCGCTCGGCGGCCAGCAAGGGTTTTTTCGACTGGTTCGCCACGCAGGACATCGACCTGATGTGCGTACAGGAAACCAAGGCCCAAGAACACCAGTTGGGCGATGCGGTGTTCCGTCCGGACGGCTATCGCGCCTGGTTCAAGGATGCCAGCACCAGGAAGGGTTACAGCGGCGTTGCCATCTACAGTCGGTGCGAACCCGACGAGGTCCGCACGTCGTTGGGATGGGCGCCCTTCGATGACGAGGGGCGTTACATCGAAGCGCGCTTCGGCAACCTTTCCGTCGTCTCGTTCTATATCCCGTCAGGCAGTTCGGGTGACATTCGCCAGGGCTTCAAGCAAGAGGTCATGGCCTGGCTTAAGCCCATACTCGACGGCTGGCTGGCCAGCGGGCGTGACTATGTGTTGTGCGGCGACTGGAACATCGTGCGGGCCAGGAACGACATCAAGAACTGGACCGGCAACCAGAAGAACTCCGGTTGCCTACCGCATGAGCGGGCATGGCTGAGTGGTTTGATCGCCGACGACTGCCATGACGGCCTGACTGTGCCCCCGGCGCACGGCTGGAAGGACAGCTTCCGCGTGGCCAAACCGGAAGCGGTGGAATATTCGTGGTGGTCCCAGCGCGGCGCTGCGCGTGACACCAACGTGGGCTGGCGCATCGATTACCAACTGGTGACGCCGGCACTGGCCGAACGCATCACCGCGGCGACAATCTTCCCGGAGCCGAAATTTTCCGACCATGCACCGTGTTTGGTGGAGTACGCGCAATGAGTGAGACCGTTGCTGCCAAAAAGTCTTCCGTCTGGCAGGCGTTCGCCCAGCCATCGTCATGGACGATGTTCTTCTTCGGCTTCGCCTCCGGCCTGCCATTCCTGCTGGTTGCTGGCACATTGGCGTACTGGTTGAAGGAAAAGGACATCACCCTCAAGGACATCACGTTGATTGCCAGCGCAGGCTTGGCTTACACGCTGAAGTTCGTATGGGCCCCCCTGGTGGACCGCTGGCGCCTGCCCTTGCTCGGCCGTTTCGGGCAACGGCGTGGCTGGCTGTTGCTGGCCCAACTGGTGGTGATCGGAGGATTGCTGGGGATGGCGCAGTTGACCCCGGACCGGCTGGCGCCGTTCGTGTGGGTCACGATTCTCGTCGCTTTCGCGGGCGCCACCCTGGATATCGCCGTAGATGCCTATCGCGTTGAAATCGCGCCGATCGAGGCACAGGGCGCGCTGGTCGCGACCTATTCGCTGGGCTATCGCATCGCATTGATCGTCACCGGGGCGTTGGCCTTGGTGCTTGCCGACCACACCGCGTGGAGCAATGTCTATCGGGTCATGGCGGCGGTCATGCTGGTGCCATTGGTGGCGGTCCTGCTCGCTCGTGAACCGGACGTGCTGCGGGAACACGCCAGTGGCTGGGCGGCCGGGCTGCGCGAAGGTGTGGTGGAACCCTTCGCCGATTTCTTCCGGCGATTCAGCGTGCCGCTGGCCTTGGGGCTTCTGGCATTCATCCTGCTCGCGAAGATTTCCGACCAGTCGCTAGGTGGCGGAATCATGGCGCCGTTCTACCTCGACCAGGGCTACACCAAGACCGAGATCGCGGCGATCAGCAAGGTGTACGGGATTTGGGTGGGCATCGTGGGTGTGTTCATGGGTGGGATCGCGGTGGCCCGCTGGGGCATCCGCTGGCCGCTGCTGGCGGGCGTGGTGTTGGGTGCCGTCAGCAATCTGTTGTACGTCTGGCTGGTCGGCGCCAACGGCGACCTGACCATGCTCACCGTTGTCATTTCCGGCGAAAACCTGGCCCAGGGATTCCAGGGGACGACCTTGGTTGCATTCCTCTCTGCCCTTGTGAACCAGCGGTTCACCGCGACCCAGTACGCACTGTTCTCGTCGCTGGTGATGCTCCCGGGCAAGCTATTGAGCGCGGTGTCCGGTGGCATCGTGGAAAGCACCGGCTACGGCACCTATTTCTGGATCACCGCACTGGCATCGATCCCTGCGGTGCTGCTGTTTTTCTGGGTCATGCCAAGACTTCGGCTTGGCGCGGCGCATGAAGCCGCAGCCCGGGCGCAAGATTAAACTTGCTCCGCGCCGCTAGTCGGATTAGACAGGAACTGCGTTCCCCGCATTCGAGGAAGCCCAAGCCATGACCGATATCACATTGAAAAACCTCAGGCCCAAGTTGGTCGAGCGACTCACGCGGCTTGCGCAGCTCCAAGGCCTGGCCGTGGATACCGTTGCGTCAGAAGCACTCACCATGGGCGTGGATGCCATCGAGGATCGGGTTCGCAAGGAACTGCTCAACACCCGTGAACAGGTCGCGCTGAAGGATGCGATCGAGCATATCCAGAAGGTCCCGGATGCGGCGTTCGGTTTGATCGGACGCGTGAAACCACAGGAATAGCTCAGGCGGGGTAGACGGCGCCGAGTACGCGCAGGCCCGTGGCGCCGGTGACAGCGGGCAGGTTGCCGGGGCGTCCCGCAAGGGTTTCCCGCGCCAGCCACGCAAACGCCATTGCCTCGACGAAATCCGGATCCAACCCGTGCACCGCGCTGGATTCCACCATCACACCGGGCAGACCTCGGGCCAGTGCGGCCATCAACCCGTCGTTGTGCACGCCGCCGCCGCAGGCGATGACGCGCTGTGTCAGCGGTTGTACTGCGCGCAGGGCATCGATGATCGTCCCCACGCTCAGTGCCAGCAAGGTAGCCTGCACGTCTGCTGGAGACTCGTCGCCTCGCAGCTTCGATTCGAGCCAAGGCAGATGGAACTGGTCGCGGCCGGTGGACTTGGGCGGCGGCAATGCAAACCAGGGCTCGTCCAGCAGGCGTGCCAATAGTGCTTGATCAACGCGTCCCTGCGCCGCGAATCCGCCGCTGGCGTCATACGCCTTTCCCGTGTGGCGCAGGCACCAGGCATCCATCAAGCCATTGGCCGGGCCGGTGTCGAAGCCACGCACCGCGCCTTGTTTCGGCAGCAGTGTGAGGTTGGCGATGCCACCCAGGTTCAGCACAGCGCGGACTTCGGCATCGGAATGCAGCGTGGCCGCATGAAAGGCAGGCACCAGCGGCGCACCGTGGCCACCGGCCGCGACATCACGCCGGCGGAAATCCGCCACCACGCGCACGCCGCAGTGCTCGGCGATGCTGGACGGATCGCCAAGCTGCAGGGTGAACGGAATATCGCCATGCGGACGATGGCGCAAGGTTTGACCATGCGAGCCGATTGCGATCAACTCGGCGTGGTCGATGCCGGCTGCATCGATGACGGCCTGCGCGGCGCGGGCGAAGGCGCGCCCGATCTGCACATCAAGCTCACCCACTTCATCCAGGGTCAGCGTCGCCGCATGCTGGCCGAGCGCGACCAGGCGCGAATGCAAGGCTGGCTGCCATGGCTGGGTCAGGCCGAAAACCAGCTGGGGCGCGGCCTGCGCACTATCGTCGGCAAAACGCACCAGGGCGGCATCGATGCCGTCAGCACTGGTGCCGGAAATCAAGCCAAGGAAGTATTGCGGGGTTGCAGGCGTCGACATGTGGCGCAGTATCGCATCGCAAGCCGCCATGCTCGCGCTGCGAAAACCATGGCGGGTCAGCCTCTCTTTTTGTGGCTGCCGCTCTTGGCCGGCTTGTCGGTGCTGGCCACGCGGGTGTCGTCCTCCGGCGCATAGATCACGTCCTCGACCTCGCGAATCTTGTCCAGCGCACGCCGTGTATCACTTTTGAATGCGACCAGTGCGGCGCCGTGCAGGGGTTCCGGCGGCGGCAGCGTCATCTTCAACGGATTCTGGTGCATGCCATTGACGCGGAATTCGTAATGCAGGTGCGGACCGGTGGCCAGACCGCTCGCGCCGACGTAACCGATCACCGAACCTTGCGCCACATGTTGGCCGATTTTCTCATTGCCGAAACGTGACATGTGGCCATACAAGGTGGTGCGCCCATTGCCATGGTTGAGGATCACCGCGCGACCATAGCCGCCCTTCCAGCCGACGAACTCCACGCGTGCTTCGCCAGCCGCCTGGATCGGGGTGCCGACACCTGCGGCGTAGTCCACACCCTGATGCATGCGAAAACGCCCCAGCACCGGGTGCTTGCGACCGCCGAAGCCCGACGTTAGCCGCGCATACGGGATCGGCATACGGATGAAAGGACGCTTGAGCGAACGGCCATCAGGCGTGAAATATTCCGGCTTGCCATTGCGCAGGTGCCGGAACGCACTTTTCAGCTTGCCGTCCATGGTGAAGGTGGCGGCCAGCACCGAGCCAGTGGTGACCAGTTGCCCATCCTTCCAGGTCTGGTCGACGACCACGCTGAAACGGTCGTTGTCATCCAGGTCTGAATCGAAATCGATGTCGTACTTGAACATCTCATCGGTCAGCTGGCTGAGTTGCTTGTTGCCCAAGCCAACCGCGCGCGCGGATTTGACCAGCGAATCGCCGACCTTGCCGCTCAATACGACGGTACGCG
>JBDSIA010000087.1:0-3560 GCA_039918175.1 Thermomonas sp. | reverse complement strand
CAAACGGGAGCCTCTGCCGGTTCCTCGATCGCGGCGGGCGTGATCTTCACCATTCCGGCACTGATCATCCTCGGCTACTGGCAGGACTTCCGCTATTCGTGGGTGCTGGCGATCGCCGGGTTGGGCGGGCTTCTGGGTGTTTTGTTCTCGGTCCCGCTGCGGCGCAGCATGATTGTCGAGGAACCGCTGCCGTTCCCCGAAGGCAAGGCCGCCGCCGAAGTGCTCAAGGCTGGCGAAAATCCCGGTCCCGGCCTGAAGATCCTCGCGTTCTCGGCCACGCTCGGCGCGCTGATCAAGGCCGCTGCCGCCAGTGGAATGAAGATGATCCCGGACACTGCGGCCGGGGCCGGATTCTTCGGCAAATACCTGGGCTACATGGGCACCAATCTGTCGCCGGCGCTGCTGGGCGTCGGTTACATCGTCGGACTGAATATCGGCATCGTGGTGCTCAGCGGCAGCATTCTGTCCTGGCAATTCGCGATCCCGATCTACCACGCATTCTTCCTTGACTCCGACCCGGCGCTTGCTGCCGGCATTGCTGGCGGATCGGCCGAAGACATCGCATTCGGCATCTGGTCGAACAAGATTCGTTACCTCGGGGTCGGGGCAATGCTGATCGGCGGTGTGTGGACCTTGTTCTCGCTGCGCAACTCGCTGCTGTCGGGCGTGCGCAGCGGCATTGCGGCCGCGCGCAAGGGCGCCGATGCCAATATCGCGGAAACCGACCGTGACCTGCCGATGAAGTGGATGCTGGTGGCGCTGGTGGCCTTCGTGCTGCCGCTGGCGCTGCTGTACCACGCGATTGTTGCGGCCGATTCCTCCGTCGCCCACCCATGGGCAATCGGCATCCTGATGACGATCATCATGATCGTGGCCGGCTTTCTGTTTGTATCGGTGTCGGCGTATCTGGCCGGCCTGGTTGGTTCGTCCAACAACCCGGTGTCCGGCATCACCATTGCCACGATCCTGTTCGCGTCGGTGGTGTTGATGCTGTTGCTCGGGCGCGAGTCGCCGATCGGCGCGGTGGCCGCGATCATGATTGGCGCGGTAGTCTGTTGCGCGGCTGCCGTTGGTGGCGACAACCTGCAGGATTTGAAAGCCGGCTATATCGTCGGCGCCACGCCGTGGAAGCAGCAGTTGATGCTCGGCATCGGCGCGTTTTCGTGCGCCCTGATCATGGCGCCGGTGCTGAATCTTCTGGCCCAGGCGTATGGCATCGGCCCACCCACGGCTGAACATCCGAACTCGTTGTCGGCGCCCCAGGCGACCCTGATGGCTTCGGTGGCCAAGGGCATGTTCGGCGGTGAGCTGCCCTGGGGCGTGATCGCCATCGGTGCCGGAGTAGGCGCGGCGATCATCGCGTTCGACGAATGGCTGAAGTCGCGCAAGTCGAGCTTCCGGGTGCCGGTGCTGGCGGCCGCAATCGGCATCTACCTGCCGCTGGAATTGATGGTGCCGATTTTCATTGGCGGCCTGCTCGCATATCTGGTGGAACGTCGCCACGGCATGGTCGGCACCAAGGACGAAAGTGCACGCGATCGCCTGCATCGCCCGGGCACGTTGTTCGCCGCCGGGCTGATCACCGGTGAAGCGCTGATGGGCATCCTGATCGCGATTCCCATTGTGTTGTCCGGTCGTGCCGATGTGATCGCCGTACCGGAGAGCCTTCAGTTCGGCAAGTACGTCGGGCTGGCGGTGTTGGCCGTGGTCGCTTGGCTGCTGTACCGCACAGGCGCCACCAACAAGCCGGTGCTGGGCGATGTCGAACCCGGCCCGATGTAGCGCGCGCTTGCCACCTGATCCTAAAAACCCTGTCATCCATACGTCTTACGGAAATGCCATGACCCTTCGCCACGCCATCCTGCCGCTCGCCCTTGCGCTATCGCTGCCGTCCGTTGCCGCCACGCCTGTCAGTTCGGCCACGCATGGCTTCAGTGTGCAGGACATGGCATACATGGATCGTTTTTCCTCGCCGGTGGTTTCCCCCGACGGACGCAAGCTGGTCTTTTCGAAGCGCGTCGTCGACAAAGCAACCAACAAGTCCAGCACCTCGTTGTGGATCGAGGACCTGTTCGCGCGTGACGCGGCGCCGCCAGTTCGCTTGACTGCGGAAGGCTGGAATGTCAATTCGCCGGGCTTTTCGGCGGACGGCAAGACCGTGTATTTCCTGAGCGCCAAAAGCGGCAGTTCGCAGCTATATGCGATGCCGACTACCGGTGGCTTCCCGAAACAGGTGACTGATCTGGCGCTGGATGTCGACGGCTACACACTGTCGCCGGATGGCAGCCATGTCGCACTGGGATTGGCGACCTTCGACGACTGCAAGGCAGACCTTGATTGCACCAAACGCAGACTTGATGCTGTCGAAGCCAAAAAGACCACGGGCCAGATCTTCGACCGCATGTTCATCCGCCACTGGGACACCTGGAGTGATGGCCGGCTCAATCGCGTGTTCGCAGCGAGCCTGGGCGGCGATGCGCCGCTGAAGTCGGCGACGTTGCTCAGTGGCGATCTGCAGGGCGACATCCCGTCCAAGCCTTTCGGCGATCTGTCGGACTTCGCCTGGTCGGCGGACGGCAGCAAGGTCGCGATGAGTGTGCGCAACGCCGACCGCAGCGAACCCTGGTCGACCAATTTCGACATCTGGCTGGTCAATGCCGACGGCAGTGGCGCGCGGAACTTGACCGCCGCGAACAAGGCCTGGGATTCCGGCCCGGTATTCAGCGCGGATGGCAAAACCCTGTACTACCGCGCGATGAAGCGCCCTGGATTCGAGGCCGACCGTTTCGCGCTGATGGCGATGGACCTGGCCAGTGGCAAAAGCCGCGAGATCGCCCCGAAGTGGGACCGCAGCGCAGACGGCATCACGTTGTCTGCCGACGGCCAGTCGATTTACACGACCGCAAGCGACATGGGCCAGCATCCGCTGTTCAACGTGCGCATCGACAACGGTGAAGCGACCCGCATCGTCGGTGATGGCAATGTGTCGTCGTTCGCCATCGGCGGTCCGACCCTGGCGTTCTCGCGCAACAGCATGCAGTCCGGTGACCAGGTGTTTGCGGCGCAGGCGGATGGTCAGGCGCAGCGTGCGATCACCCCGAGTGCCGGTGACATGCTTCCGAGCGTGGCATTCGGCAAGTACGAGCAGTTCAATTTCATTGGCTGGAACGGCGAGACCGTTTACGGCTATGTGGTCAAGCCGTGGAATTACCAGCAAGGCAAGAAATATCCCGTTGCGTTCCTGATCCATGGCGGTCCGCAAGGCAGTTTCGGCGATGGCTGGAGCCACCGCTGGAATCCTCAGACCTACGCTGGCCAAGGCTACGCAGTCGTCATGATCGATTTCCACGGTTCCATCGGTTACGGCCAGGCGTTCACCGACGCAATCAGCCAGCATTGGGGTGACCGTCCACTGGAAGACCTGCAGAAGGGCTGGGCCGCGGCGCAGCGGCAATATGGCTTCCTCGATGGCGACAAGGCCTGCGCGCTAGGCGCCAGCTATGGCGGCTTCATGGTCAACTGGATCGAGGGCAACTGGTACGACAATAACGGCAAGTCGC
>JBDSIA010000086.1:0-4243 GCA_039918175.1 Thermomonas sp. | reverse complement strand
GTCCTGCACGTCGGCGACATCTCGCGTGCGCGGCAATGGCGGCAACGAGTCCAGGAAGAGTTTTCCGTACGACTTGCCGAGCAGGCGCGGGTCACACAGCACCAGCACGCCGCGATCGGTTTCGGTGCGGATCAGGCGGCCGGCGCCTTGTTTGAGCGCGATCACCGCCTGCGGCAATTGCTCATCACGGAACGGATTGCCGCCACTGCGGCGGATCGCGTCCAGCCGCGCCTCGAACACCGGATCATCCGGCGCGGCGAAGGGCAGTTTGTCGATCACCACTACGCTGAGCGCATCGCCGGCCACGTCCACACCTTCGCGAAAACTCGCCGTACCCAGCAGCACGCCATTGCCGGAGTCGCGGAAGCGCTGCAGCAGCACATGCCGCGGCTCGCTGCCCTGCACGAACAATGGCCACGGGCCGTTGCGCAGGAGTTCCGCGGCTTCACGTAGTGCCCGGTGCGACGCGAACAACAGGAACGCACGGCCGCCCGAGGCTTCCAGCACCGGTTGCAGCGCCGCGAGCAAGGCCGGCCCGAACTCGCGCGATGCGGGCTCGGGGAGATTTGGTGGCAGGTAGCACAGCGCCTGCCGGTCCCAGTCGAACGGGCTGGGTTCGAGCAATTCGGTCGCGTGTTCAATCCCGAGCCGCTGCGAGATGTGGCCGAAGCTGCCCGCCACCGACAGCGTGGCCGAGGTGAATACCCACGCCGCGTGCGAAGCCTCGCGATGCGTGCGCAACGGACCGGACACATCCAGCGGGGTGCGCTGCAGTCGGAACCCACGCGGGGTGAGTTCGTACCAGTGCACCGAGCTGAAGCCGTCGTCGTGGGGCGCTTCCGCATCGTCATCAGGGTCAAATGCACTGATGCCTTGACCACTATCGCCGCCGTTGCCAGCCTCCATCCAGCGATGCAGGCGCGCCTGGTTGTCCCTGGCACGCAGATGGCAGGCGTCGAAACCGGGCGCGGCCTCGCGCAGCGGCGTGAGCGTGCGCTCGAGCACGTCCAGCGCGTCTGCCAAGGTGAGACAGGCGGCATCCACATCGACCGTGTCCAGCGCGCGCCAGCGGGTGCCACGCTGCGGCAGCGGCTCCATTGCGGCTCGCAAACCACGCGTGGCGGCTTCCAGTGCGCGTGCGGGTTCCTGCACAGCCGCGAGCGCGCCGGGCACCTCCTTGCATTCGCTGAGCGCATCGCGCGCCAGTTCGACCAGTGGCCGCGCACTCAACGATTCACCGAAGAACTGCGCCGCGAGTTCTGGCAACTGGTGCGCTTCGTCGACCACAAATGCCTGGGCGCCCGGCAGGATTTCGCCAAAGCCTTCCTGCTTGAGCGCCAGGTCAGCCAGCAGCAAGTGATGATTGACCACCACCACATCGGCAGTCTGCGCGCGCTGGCGCGCCTGCACCACGAAACATTCGCTCCAGAACGGGCATTCGCTGCCCAGGCAGTTGTCCGCAGTCGAAGTGACCTGCGGCAACAGCGGCGAATCTTCCGGCAGCGCGTCAAGCTCGGCGATGTCGCCCATGCGGGTGCGACCGCTCCAGGCGACCACGCGCTGGAATTGGGATACGGTTTCGCGCGAAGAAAAACCACCCTTGAACAACTGCGGCTCGCCCTTGGCCTGCTCCATCCGGTAACGGCACAGGTAGTTGGAGCGCCCCTTGAGCAAGGTGGTCTTGAGGCCGGTGCCAAGCGCATCGCGCACACGTGGCAGGTCGCGCAGGTACAACTGGTCCTGCAATGCGCGGGTGCCGGTGGAAATGATGGTTTTCATCCCCGACAGCAGGGTCGGCACCAGATAGGCAAAGGTCTTGCCGGTGCCCGTGCCCGCTTCGGCCAGCAGCACGCCACGCTGTTCGAATGCTTCGGCGACCGCCATCGCCAGCCGCTGTTGCGCGGGGCGCGCCACGAATCCCGGCACATGACCCGCCAGCGAAGCGCCGGCGGCCAGCGCTTCGCGAACGCCTGCGCTCAGGCGCGACATTGGATCACGGCAACCATGCAAGGATCAGGGTTGCGGCACGGGTTGTGCGGGAGGGGGAGCGTCCAGAGGCACTTCGCGCGCTGGATCGCCGCCGTCGCCCCACCCCAACCAACCACGGATCGCCTCACCCGCGCGCTCGAGCATCGCCGGCCCGGCGTCACCGGGATCGTGTTGCCGGTAAGGATCATCATTGGGCTGGGAGTAGTAGCAAGATCGATATGCGGGCGCGAAGCCGGCCACGAATGCGATCCTGGCTGCGCCCGGGCAGCCGGCATCCGTACTGTGCCCCGACTGCACCCACTGCCAGTCCAGGCCATCGCTGCTGATCTGCAGCGGCGCGCTGGGCATGTGCGAAAAGATCCCCGACCACACGCGCATGCCGCCAGTGGCGCCATACAGGCCGGTGGTCTTGTTCTGGTCGTTGCCGACCCAGACCACCGCCAGGTGATCGCCGGTGTAGCCGGCAAACCAGCTGTCGCGACCGTCGTTGCTGGTGCCGGTCTTGCCGGCGGCGCTGAGCCGGCCAAGGCCGTCGCTGACCAGCTGGCGGCCAGTACCGGCGTTGACCGTGTATTGCAGGGCTACCCCGACAAGTCGCGCGGCGACGGCATCGCCCTTCTGCGCGGGCGGCGGCGCACTGTCGTAGCGCTTGATGGTGCTGCCCTGCCGGTCCAGCACGCCACGCACCGCATGCAATGGCTGGATTTCGCCATCTGATGCCAGGAACTGGTAAAGCTGGGCCATCGCATACGGACTCTGGTCGACCGCACCCAGGATCAGCGACGGCTGGCCTTCGGACTGGATGCCGGCAAGTGTGCCAATCAGGTCGGATAGCCGCTTGGGTTGCACGTCCATGCCCAGGCGAACCGTCGCCTGGTTGTAGGAACGCGCCAAGGCGTCCATCACCCGCACGTTGCCATGGCTGCGACCATCGGAATTGCCCGGCTTCCAGTTGCGGTTACGCCCCAGGCTGACCGTGACCGGTGCGTCGCTGAGGCTGCTGGCGAGCGACCATTTGTCTGGCTGCGCCAACGCAAGCAGGTACACGAAAGGCTTGAGCAATGAACCGACCGGACGCTTGGCATCGACCGCGCGGTTGAAGCCCTGCTCGGTGACATTGCGACTGCCGACCACCGCGACTACATCGCCATTGTGCACATCGGTCATCACCAGGCCTGCCTGCAACGGCGGGCGGCCCTTGGTCGTCAGCGACTTCAAGGTGCGGGTCACCGCGCCTTCCGCATAGCCCTGTGCGGCCGGTGACATTCCGGTCATCACGCTCAGGCCGGCACCGGATAGTTTGTCGGCAGGATAATCGCGGGCCAGTTGCTTGCGAACCAAATCCACATACGCCGGGAAGCGATTGGCGATGTTGCCTGCGTCCTTGGTGATGCCCAGCGGCGCCTTTTTCGCGCGCGCGTATTCGGCATCGTCGATGAGCTTGGCCTCGTGCATCTTGCCGAGCACCAGGTTGCGGCGCTCGGTCGCGCGTTCCGGGTTGCGCCGCGGGTTGTACCAGGACGGTCCCTTGACCAAGCCGATCATCAGCGCGATCTGCTCGCTAGACAGGTCGCGCAATTCACGGCCGAACCAGAACTCCGATGCAGCCGCCACGCCACGGATCGATTGCGCGCCGCGTTGGCCCAGATCGACCTGGTTGAAGTACGCCTCCAGGATGGTCTTCTTGTCGTAGCGCGCTTCCAGCAGCAGCGCGAACAGGATCTCGTTCACCTTGCGGCTGACCGTCTGTTCCTTGCCGATGCCGAGCAGTCCGCTGCGCGCCAGCTGCTGGGTCAGGGTGCTCGCGCCCTGCTTGTTCTCGCCGCCGGAACTGAGCGTGACCCAGGCCGCGCGCAGCATGCCGGAGACGTCGATGCCGTGATGATGGGCGAAGTCCTCGTCCTCGACCGCCTGCAGGCCAGTGACCAACAATTCAGGGACTTCCTCGATGCGCACCAGCCGCCTTTCCTCTTGCTGCTGGCCGTACAAAGTGGCGATGCGCGCCGGGTCCAAGCGCGCGCTGCGCAGGGATTTTTTGCTGGCGACATCGCGCACAGTCGCGACCTTGCCGCCTGACAATGTGACGTCAAGCTGGGCCGGCGCGATGCGGCCGTCGACATCGAAATAGCCCCGGCTGGAAATCTTCCAGCGGCTGCCGTTGCGCGCATACGTGCCAGCGCGCTTGCCGTCGCCGTCGTGATAGGACGCCGCGTCCAGTTCGGTCTTCAGCGTCTGCGCGTCCAGGGCCAACCCC
>JBDSIA010000085.1:0-10734 GCA_039918175.1 Thermomonas sp. | reverse complement strand
CCTGGCGGTGGGCCGAAACGATGTTGGCAGCGCCAGCGCCTTGAATGGGCAGTTGCGCGGGGCCAAGGTTGGCCAGGCGATCATGCTGCTGGTGCGGCGGGGCGGCGGTACCCAATACGTCACCGTTGCCCCGAACCAGGGGTGATCGGGCAAGGCTGATCATCCCGGAGTTGTAGGACAAGGGGGTGGGGGCGCTGTGCGATAATCCGCCGTTTACCCCCCGCGGCCGGGTTTCTTCGGCCCATTCGACCGAAGCAGCCTGTCCATGCAGCAAGACGCCATGCAGCACGACGCCATGCGGAACATCCGCAATTTCTCGATCATCGCCCATATCGACCATGGCAAGTCGACCTTGGCAGATCGCATCATCCAGCTGTGCGGCGGACTGCAGGATCGCGAGATGGAAGCGCAGGTGCTGGACAGCAATCCGATCGAGCGCGAGCGGGGCATCACCATCAAGGCGCAGTCGGTCTCGCTGCCATACACGGCCAAGGATGGCGTGACCTACCAGCTCAATTTCATCGACACGCCGGGCCACGTCGACTTCAGTTACGAAGTCAGTCGCTCGCTTGCGGCCTGCGAGGGCGCGCTGCTGGTGGTCGATGCCGCCCAAGGCGTGGAAGCACAGTCGGTCGCCAACTGCTACACCGCGGTGGAGCAGGGCTTGGAAGTGGTGCCGGTGCTCAACAAGATCGACCTGCCGACCGCCGACATCGAAAAGGTCAAGGAAGAGATCGAGGCAGTGATCGGCATCGATGCCGAGGACGCGGTGGCGATCAGTGCCAAGACCGGCCTGAATGTGGTCGACGTGCTGGAGGCAATCGTTTCGCGGATCCCGCCGCCCAGGCCACGCGATACCGACAAGTTGCAGGCGCTGATCATCGATTCGTGGTTCGACAACTACCTGGGCGTGGTCAGCCTTGTGCGGGTGATGCAGGGCGAGATCAAGCCGGGCGACAAGATCCTCGTGATGTCCACAGGACGTTGGCATTTGGTCGACAAGGTTGGCGTATTCACGCCCAAGCGCAAGGACCTGGCCAAGTTGGGCGCCGGTGAAGTGGGCTGGATCAACGCCTCGATCAAGGACGTGCACGGCGCACCGGTCGGCGACACCTTGACACTTGCGTCCGACCCCGCGCCGCATGCGCTTCCGGGCTTCCAGGAAATGCAGCCACGCGTGTTCGCCGGCCTGTTTCCGGTCGATGCCGAGGACTACCCGGATCTGCGCGAGGCGCTCGACAAGCTGCGCTTGAACGATGCCGCACTGCGCTTTGAGCCGGAGAGTTCAGAGGCAATGGGCTTCGGCTTCCGCTGCGGTTTCCTTGGCATGTTGCACATGGAGATCGTGCAGGAGCGACTGGAACGCGAGTACGACCTGAACCTGATCAGCACCGCGCCGACGGTCGTTTACGAGGTGCTGAAGACTGATGGCAGCATCCTGTCGATGGACAACCCGGCGAAGTTGCCGCCGATCAACCAGGTGCAGGAAATCCGCGAACCGATCATCCGCGCGAACATCCTGACCCCGCCGGATTACATCGGCAACGTGATCAAGCTGTGCGAAGAGAAACGCGGCGTGCAGGTTGGGATCACCTACATGGCCAGCCAGGTACAGGTCAGCTACGAGCTGCCGATGGCTGAAGTGGTGCTGGACTTCTTTGATCGCCTGAAATCGGTCAGTCGCGGCTATGCCTCGCTCGATTACCACTTCCTGCGCTTCGAGGCTGGCCCCTTCGTGCGCGTGGATACGTTGATCAATGGCGACAAGGTCGACGCGTTGTCGCTGATCGTGCACCGCTCGCATGCGGATCGGCGCGGCCGCGAACTCACCGAGAAGATGAAGGAGCTGATCCCGAGGCAGATGTTCGACGTGGCGATCCAGGCCGCGATTGGCGCGCAAGTCATCGCCCGCACCACGGTCAAGGCGATGCGCAAGAACGTGCTGGCCAAGTGCTACGGTGGCGACGCTTCGCGCAAGAAGAAGCTGCTCGAGAAGCAGAAGGCAGGCAAAAAACGGATGAAACAGGTGGGCAACGTGGAGATCCCGCAGGAAGCCTTCCTGGCCGTGCTGCAGATGGACAACAAATGATCGCTTTCGCCCCGCTACGGATGGAGTGCGCGCAATGATGGTGTGGTTCGAAACGATCCTGGTCGCGTTGACCGCGCTGGCTGGCTTGATCTGGTTGCTCGACAAGCTGTTCCTGGCCAAGCGGCGCGCCGCTGCCGCGGGCCTACTGGAGGAGCCGAAAGAACCGGTCGTGGTCGACTACGCCAAGGCGTTCTTTCCGATCCTGGCGTTGGTGCTCGGGCTGCGCAGCTTCGTTGCCGAACCGTTCCGGATCCCGTCCAGCTCGATGATGCCGACATTGCTGACCGGCGATTTCATCCTGGTCAACAAATTCGCCTATGGCCTGCGCTGGCCGATCACCAACAAGAAGTTCCTCGATATCGGCGGCCCCCGGCGTGGCGAGGTGGTGGTGTTCCATCCGCCGCATCATCCAAAGGAAGACTGGATCAAGCGGGTGATCGGGTTGCCGGGCGACACGATCGGCTATCACGACAACAAGGTCACCCTCAATGGCAAGGTGCTGCCGTATCGTAGCGAGGGCGTATATCTGGGAACAGGGCAAGGCCGCCAGGAAACCGGTTCGACTAAATTGACCGAGGGCCTGCCCGGACGGCCGCATTTGGTGCTGGAGTGGGAGAATGTCACCGGCGATGGTGACTGGACGGTGCCGGCAGGGCATTATTTCGTGATGGGTGATAATCGCGACAATAGCGAGGATGGTCGTTTCTGGCCGACGCACTTCTTGCCGGAAGCCAATCTGCGCGGCAAAGCGTTCCTGATCTGGATGAATTTCGACCGTAGTGCCGGCCACGTGGTGGACGTTTCCAGGGTCGGTACCCGTATCCATTAACTCGTCACACGCATGCATCAAGGGGAGCAGCAATGAATCGCAAGCAGAGCGGCATTACCATGATCGGTTTCCTGATCACCTTGGCGGTGGTCATGCTTTTCCTCTATTGCGGCATGAAAATCATACCGATGTACACCGAGTACTACTCGGTCAAGAAGGCACTAGCCAGCCTTGCCAATGAGCCAGGCATCAACAATGCACCCAAGGAAAAGCTCCGAGAGCTGTTCTTCAAGCGCCTTTACATGAGCTATGCGACCAATGTGAAGCCGGAGGCACTGAAAATCGAGCCGCGCGAAGACGGCTATCTGATGACCGTTGACTACGAGCGTCGCGAGCCGCTGATCGCAAATCTGGATGTGGTCGGCAAATACCACGCGGAACAGGCATTGACGCGCGGTGGCACCAATTCCAACTAGTGCACCGGCTGTTGCTTTTGCAGGCCATGTGTTTCGCGACCCTGGCCTGTTGCAACAGGCACTGACCCACCGCAGCGCCGGCAGTCCGCACAACGAGCGACTGGAATTCCTGGGCGACGCATTGCTCAACCACATCATCGCCGAAAGCCTTTACCTGGACTGGCCACGGGCCGACGAGGGCGCACTGACCCGCGCCCGCGCCGAGTTGGTGCGCGAATCTGCATTGGCCGGCATTGCCCGCGAACTGGCCCTCGGCGAGCATCTGGTGCTGGGGCCTGGCGAGATGAAGACCGGCGGCCATCGCCGTGATTCGATCCTGGCCGATGCGCTGGAGGCGCTGGCCGCAGCGATCCACCTGGATGCCGGCTTCGGGGCGTGCAAAGCCGCAGTGTTGCCTTGGTTTGCGCCATTGCTGGCTGCCCTGCCGCCACCGCACAAGGTTGGCAAGGACGCCAAGACACGTCTCCAGGAATGGCTCCAGGCACGCCAACGCAGCTTGCCGGTGTATGCATTGGTCGAGGAATCCGGCGACGACCATGCGCGGATCTTCAAGATCCGTTGCACACTGGTCGAACCGGCGTTGAATACCATGGGCGAGGGCAGTTCGCGTCGCGCCGCCGAACAGCAGGCCGCCGAAGCGGCGTTGCAGGAAATCCAGGCATGCATGTGAATCCCCAGGCGCAACACAGTGGAGCAGTGGCGGTCATCGGGCGGCCCAATGTCGGCAAATCGACCTTGGTCAACGCCTTGGTCGGGGCCAAGATCAGCATCACCTCCAATCGGCCGCAAACCACCCGCCATCGCTTGCTCGGAATCGCCACATTTCCCGGCGGCCAACTGCAACTGGTGGACACGCCCGGCATCCACGGCGAACAGGGCAAGCGCTCGGGCAAGGCGATGAACCGGATGATGAACCGGGCCGCGCGTGGCGCGCTGGAAGGCGTGGATGCGGCGGTGCTGGTGATTGAAGCCGGTCGCTGGGACATGGAGGACGGGCTGGCCTTCGATGCCTTGCGTGGTGGGGGATTGCCGGTCGTGCTGGTGGTCAACCAGGTCGACAAGATCAAGGACAAGAGTGCGTTGTTGCCGTTCATCACCAAGGTCACCGAAGGGCGCGATTTCGCCGCCGTGCATCCGCTGTCCGCGCTCAAGCGCAAGGGGCTGGAACCGCTGGTAGAAACCCTGCTGCAATTGCTGCCGGAAGCACAGCCTGAGTTCGGCGAAGACGAAATCACCGACAAGAGCCAGCGTTTTCTGGCCGGGGAACTGGTCCGCGAGCAACTTATGCGCCAGCTTGGGGATGAGCTGCCTTACGCGACCACCGTCGAGATCGAACAATTCGGGGAAGAACCTTCGCCGAAGGGCGGGGTGATGTATCGCATCGACGCCGTGGTCTGGGTCGAGCGCGAGGGCCAGAAGGCCATCGTGATCGGCAAGAAGGGCGAGCGGCTGCGCGAGATCGGCACTCGCGCGCGCCTGCAGATGGAGCGGCTGTTCGACAGCAAGGTGTTCCTGCAGACCTGGGTTCGGGTGCGCGAGGGCTGGTCGGACGACGAAGCTGCGTTGCGCTCGCTCGGCTACCACGACTGAGCCATGCAGCGTTACGTCGGCGAGCCGGCGTTCGTGCTCCACGCGCGACCGTGGCGCGAAACCAGCCTGATGATCGAAGTCCTCAGTGCGAACCACGGCCGGGTCGGATTGGTGGCGCGTGGCGTGCAGGGGCCGAAGCGGCATGTGCTGCGGGCGGCGCTGCAACCGCTGCAGTCGATTCGTTTTGATGCCGTGCAGCGTGGCGAACTGGCCCAGCTGACCTCGGCCGAAGCCGTGGATGCTGCGCCCGTATTGCGCGGCGATGCGGCGATGGCGGTGTTCTATCTCAACGAGTTGTGCCTGCGTCTGGCCCCACGCCAGGATCCGCAGCCGGATATGCACGCGGCGTATGCCATTACCCGCCAACGGCTGCGGGGTGATGACGCGCTTGCCTGGACCTTGCGTCGCTTCGAGCGCGACCTGCTTGAGGCGCTCGGAGTGGGTTTCGCACTGGATGTCGATGCCGATGGCCAGCCGCTGGATCCGGCCGCGCGTTATCTGCTGGACCCAGAACACGGCCCGCGACGGGCACTGAATGATCGGCGCGATGGACGCCATGCCGCGGCGACTGGTTGCGGCCTGCTGGCATTGGCCGCCGATGCACTCCCGGATCGCGATGACCTGGCCAGCCTGCGAATGCCACTGCGCGCCTTGCTGCTGCACTACCTGGATGGGCGCGGCCTCAAATCCTGGGACATGCTGGGTGAACTGGGGCGGCTATCCGCCGTTCGTCAGCGCTGAAGCAAGCAGTTCATCGATCGCGGATTGCAACGCGGCCAATGCATCCTGGTCCAGCGGCGTGGCCTGCATCTGGCGCACCAGCTGGCCCAGTCGCGCGGCGCCGACGAAACCACAACTGGCCACCAGCCGGTGCAGTTCATCGCCAACCCCCGCAGGGTTGCCTTCCATGCATGCTTGCCTGATGCGACGCCGCTGACCCGGCAGTTCCTGCAGGAACAACCCGCGCAAGGCATCGACATTGGCGCGCTGGCCACCGAGAGCCGCCAGTGCTGCGTCGTCGTCCCAGTGTGGGCCGAGGGTGGTGGCGGGTGTCGAAGGCACTCGTGGCAGGTGGTGTTGCAGCGCCAGCTTCAGTTCGGCGACGCCCAGCGGCTTGCGCAACACTTCCACGAAGCCCGCTGCCAACAACTGGTCGCAAAGCGCCGCCTCGCCAGCGGCCGTATGCGCGAGAGCGGGTGTCGCGACGCCACGCGCGCGCAATGCCTCCAGCAGGGTTTCACCGCGTCCGTCCGGCAGGTGGGCATCGATCAACAGTAGTGCGTGGCTCCGGGTGGCTGCCATGGTCAATGCTTCGGCAATACTGCCAGCCACATCCACCTGCGCCGGCAGCGATGCCGCGACTTCGCCCAGATAGGCGGCGCTGACCGGATCGTCCTCGACGATCAGGATCCGCGGCATCGGAGCCATTGAAGCCATCGAAGTTGGGAGCGGTTCGTTCATTGCACCCTCGCGGTGGCTGGGTATGCTGCGCGCATGTCGCGGCCGATCTTACCTGTTCACTTCCTGCTGGCGGCACTGCTGTGCCTATCGCCGTTTGCGCCAGCGCCGGCACAGGCAAGAACGGCGCTAGCGCGCATCGCGAAAGTCACAACGCCTGTGGCCAAATTGGGCCAGGTTCGGGTGCGTCTCGACTGGCCAGACGGGGCCAGCGCCGGCACGTTGGACCTTTGGGCTGCGCGGATCGACGCGCCCGACCTGGGCTACGGGTATCGCGACCTGCATTGGCAGTGCCGCTTGCTGCGGTCGGATCGCGACGGCTGGTCATGTGACGGGATGCTGCGTTCCGGCAACGCCGAGCCGCTGCGCCTCGCCGTACAGTTTGATGCCGCCGCAACCAATGCCGTGCTGGGCCACGGGGCGTCGCGGATTGCACTTGAGCGCAATGCCGCCACTCCGGACTTGACCAGCCTGGATCTCACCAAGGTGCCGCTGCAATGGGCACATGCCTTGTTGGCCAAGGCCTGGCCGGAAGCACGGCTGACCTCCGGTGAGTTCGATGGCAAGTTGCTCATCGACGCCGGCGCAAACCGGCCAATGCGTATTTCCGGGCCGCTCAAGGTGCGTGGCCTGGGGCTCGAAACCGCTGATGCCAGCACCGCTGGCGAACACCTCGGCGGTCATTTTGCCATCGATTACCGCACCACCCCGGCCCTGTCCTTGCTCGCCATCGATGGCGACCTGGAAGGCGGTGAATTCCTGACCGGCAATACCTATGTGGCATTGCCGGCATCACCGATTGGCCTGCGCATCGATGCAATACAGCACGATGGGGCAGGGTGGGAACTGCCGCACATCGAGTGGCACGATGGTGATGCGCTCACCGCGGAAGGCAGCGCAGCATTCGGCGCGGATGCCAGTCTGGCAAAGCTCGACATCGACATCCACAGCGCCGACATGACGCCATTGCGCGAGCGCTATTTGTCCGGTTGGCTGGGGTTGTTCGGGTTGGGCGAGGTAGGTCTGAACGGCGCGATGGACCTCAAGCTTCAAGTCCGAGATGGTGTGCTGACCCAAGCCGACGCAGCACTGCATGGCGTGAATCTCGGCGATCCGGGTGAACGCTTCGTGTTCAATGGGCTGCAGGGCAATGTGCGCTATTCCGCAGGCGCGCCGGTGTTGAGTGAACTGCACTGGGACAGCGGCAAGTTGTACGGACTCGACTTCGATGCATCAACGCTGCCGTTCGAGAGCGATGGCGGGTTATTGAAGTTCCGGGAAGACGCGGTGGTCCCGGTGATGGGCGGGCGCATGACCTTTCGCGACCTGGTGATCCGTCCGCCGCAGGGCGAGGCCGGCGCCGATATCCGGTTTGCCCTTGTGCTGGACGACATCGATTTTGGCTTGGTGTCCAAGGCGCTCGGCCTGCCTGCGTTCCAGGGCCGGCTCAGCGGCACGATTCCCGAGGTGCATTACGCCAATGAGCGCGTGGATTTCGATGGGGGGCTGTCGATGCAGTTATTCGATGGTCGCGTCGCGTTTTCATCGCTGGTATTGGAACGGCCCTTCGGCAGCGCGCCCAGCCTGGGCGCCGACATTGTTTTCGACGGCCTCGACCTGTTGCGACTCACCGAAGTGCTCGATTTCGGCACGATCACCGGAAGGCTGGACGGGCACATCAATGGGCTGCGCCTGGTTGACTGGACTCCGGTCGCGTTCGATGCGGAATTCATTACCGACAACAAGGCCGGGAGCAAGCAGCGCATCAGCCAGCGCGCAGTGCAGAATATTTCCAGCGTTGGCGATGCCTCGTTCATCAGCAGCTTGCAGGGGAAACTGATCGGCTTGTTCGACGACTTCGGCTATCGCAGGATTGGCATCGCCTGCCGACTGGTGAATGAGGTCTGCCAGATGTCCGGGCTACATGATTCACAGTCTGGTCAGGCGGGAAACAGCTTTACTATCGTGGAAGGTGCCGGCATCCCGCGCCTGACCGTGGTCGGATTCAACCGGCAGGTGGATTGGCCCACCCTGGTGGAACGTTTGGTGGCGGTCGGGTCGGGTGAAGTAAAGCCGGTTGTAAAATGATTTCGATCTGTAATTTGGTCTAAAAGATGCATGGTCAGCCGATTCGCGCCTGCGCGATCTACATACGATGAGGAGTGATGCAATGAAAAAGTGGTTGGGAATGCCGGTCGTCGGGGCGCTGCTGCTCAGTGCATGCGTGACCATCAATGTCTATTTTCCCGCAGCAGAGGCCAAGGCTGCAGCACGCGAATTCGTCGAAAAAGTGATCGACCAGGCCGACAGTACGCAGATCAAGGACAATGGCGGCGGTGGCATGGCGATGCAACTGCGACGTTTCGATTTCGATTCGATTGGCTTTGATCCATGGATGCTGGTCGGCATTGGTTCAGCCCAGGCCCAAACAGCGCCCGACATCAGCATCAAGACCCCGGCAATCCAGGCGATCCAGTCGCGGATGGAGGCCCGCTTCAACAGCACGCTGCGCGCGGGCTTCGATTCCGGTGCACTGGGCTTCACTGATGATGGGCTGATCAGCGTGCGCGATGCCGGCAAGCTCGAACTCAAGAATCGCGTGGCGATGAATGCTGCGGTGGCCGACGACAACCGTGACCGCAAGGCGGTGTATCGGGAGGTGGCGGTGGCCAATGGCCATCCGGAATGGGAAAGCCAGATTCGAGCCGTGTTCGCCAAGCAATGGGTGGAGAGCGCGCGCAGCGGTTGGTGGTACCAGGCCGGTGGTGGCTGGAAGCAGAAGTAGTCTTCCTCGCCATCGGTTTTAAACAAACGGCCCGCTTCGGCGGGCCGTTTGCATATGGGCTTCTGCGACAATGGCAGGCCATTCGCAACGATCGTTTCCGTGGCCCGACTCGACCAGACCCCCAAGACCCTCGACATCGTTGGCCTGACCCACGACGGCCGCGGCGTGGCACGCTGGGTCGAAGGTCACGCGCAGGCAGGCAAGGCCGTGTTCGTGTCCGGCGCACTGCCGGGCGAGCAGGTCAGCGTGCAGCAGACCGCGCGATCACGCCATTTCGATGAAGCCAGGACAGTAGAAATACTCATTGCATCACCGGACCGGGTGGCGCCGCGTTGCCCGCATTTCGGTGTCTGCAGTGGCTGCGTGCTGCAGCACATGGCGGAGGACAAGCAGATCCAGGCCAAGCAGGGCGTGGTGCTGGATAACCTGCAACGCATCGGTCACGTCACGCCCGAGCAGGTGCTGCCGCCACTGAGCGGCGACGCCTGGGGTTATCGTCGCAAGGGTCGATTCTCGGTGCGCCGGGTCGAGAAGAAAGACAAGACGCTGGTCGGTTTCCGCGATCTGGATCCGCGCTTCGTCGCCGACATCCGCGAGTGCCATACGGTGGTGCCGTCGATTGGTTTCAAGGTCGATGCTCTTTCTGCACTGGTCGATAGTCTGGACGCGCGCCGCGACATCCCGCAGATTGAATTCATCTCGGGCGATGACGCGGTCGCACTTGTCATCCGCCACCTGCAGCCGCTGGTTGATGCGGATCGCGAAAAATTGCTTGTATTCGAGAAGGAATATGGCTTCAGCATCTTCCTGCAGCCCAGTGGCGTGGATTCGGTGCATCCGCTTGCTGGCGACGCACCAATGCTGGCGTTTCGCCTGCCGGAATGGGACGTGGAAATGCTGTTCCAGCCACTGGATTTCATCCAGGTCAATGCCAAGCTCAACGAGGCGATGATCGCGCGCGCGCTGGAGTTGCTGGACGTTCAGCCGGGTGAACGCGTGCTTGATCTGTTTTGCGGGTTGGGCAATTTCACTTTGCCGTTGGCGCGTATCGTCGGCGAGGCGGGCCAGGTGGTCGGGGTGGAAGGGGATGCCGGCCTGGTGCAGCGCGCGCGCGCCAATGCCGAACACAACGGCCTGCACAATGTCAGCTTCCATGCCGCCGACCTGAGCAAGGACTTGGCGGGCCAACCGTGGCTCAAGGCCCAACCTTTAACGGATTCGTACGACAAACTGCTGCTGGATCCGGCGCGGTCGGGTGCGCTTGAAGTGCTGAAACAGTTCCCGATGAAGGGGCTCAAGCGGATCGTCTATGTCAGCTGCCATCCCGCTTCGCTGGCGCGCGATGCCGGTTACCTGGTCAACGAAGCTGGCTGGACATTGCGCGCGGCCGGGGTGATGGACATGTTCCCGCACACCGCACACGTAGAATCGATTGCCGTGTTCGAACAAAATTGAGCCAACGCATGGGTATCGAGATCGAACGCAAATTCCTGCTCACCGGCGACGACTGGCGCGGCGCCGCGCATGAGGTCGTGGTGATGGCGCAGGGCTACCTCAACGACCTGCA
>JBDSIA010000084.1:0-2798 GCA_039918175.1 Thermomonas sp. | reverse complement strand
GTTGCTCATCGGCATTCCCACCATCTGCCAATGCGTATGCCGGCCCATCCAGAACATCGGTGCGTGGGCCAGAACGCCGATCAGAACCAGCAGGCAACCCGCCATGAGCGCAAATGGATGATGAAATTTGATGCCGTGCGGTTGCATGCGGATCTGCTTGTGCGCTCAAGACGAAAGCCGCCATTCTGGCGGCTTTCGAAGGGATAGCGATATCGGCGCGACCAGGCGCGAATCAGCGTGCGGCGATGTCCAGCTCGCGACGCAGCCAGGAATCGATCATGCGCTTCTCGTAGCGCAGCGGGTCGGTGCTGTTGCCAGGGCTGGCGCTGAGCATGAAGGCGGGATCGGTCAGTTTGCGCTCGCCCTCGGCCAGCACAGTGCCACCGGCGTCGTAGCGCCGGAACTGCACAGTCATCCGTGGAGGGTATTGGTCGCGGATGATGCGGGTGTTCTGCAGGTTGGGGCCGAGCCAAGGCTCGTATTGTCCTGCCCGGTCGATGTCGACGATGGTCAAGTCAAGCCGCTCACCCGCTGTCAGCTTCGGCTCCGCGCGCTTGCGCATGTATTGTGCAAGTGCCTCTAGCCAGTTGCCTTCGGACGCCACCCAGCGGTTGCTGCTCAGACGCACTTCGGTAAAGGTCGCGGGATCGTTCCAATGCACGCTGACCGGGCCGGATTCAGGCAAGCCGCGCGGCGCATCGGCTGCCAGCATGCCGGAAGGACCAGTGGATGCGCAGCCGGCCATCGCCAGCAAGAGTGCAATCGAGAGTGAAAGGGGAAGGCCGCAGTGGAGGCGCATGGCGAATTCCTCGTTTGGGAGGACTTCAGTGTGCGCCGACGCGGATGTACCTGTTGGCAACCGTTCGCGGCTCAGTCAGCCG
Source organism: Thermomonas sp. (assembly GCA_039918175.1). Classification (GTDB taxonomy): domain Bacteria; phylum Pseudomonadota; class Gammaproteobacteria; order Xanthomonadales; family Xanthomonadaceae; genus Thermomonas. The sequence continues at coordinate 1,917 of JBDSIA010000084.1, read as the reverse complement.
GCGTTTCGGCTTCTGCGTCGTTGCCGTCATCGAGGAACCAGGCCTCGACCTTGCCCTGCAGCTTCATCGTCATCGGCTGGCCGCGGCGATCCAGCGATTTGCCGACCGGCAGGCGTACCCAGCCTTCGCTGATGCAATATTCATCGACGTTGTGGCGTTCCACGCCGTTGAAGCGAATGCCGATGCCGCGTTCCAGCACGGACGGATCATGGAACTTGCTGCGCGGATTGTTGGACATGTGGTCGGGCGGGCTGCCCTGGTCAGGAGTGTTCTGGTCTTGATCGGACATCGGAATGCTGCCGGCTTTCGGGGCCGACAGCATACCGGGATGTGTCCAATCGATCAGCTGCGTGCGTTCAACCCAGCTTGCGCGACAGCGCATAGAAGGCGAGGTTGCCCAAGCCTAGCGAACCAATCAGCAGGGCGATCACGCCCGGGTTGATATCAGTCCAGCCGGCGCCCTGGACGATGCCGAAGCCGATTGCCAGCGCGACCATGGTGATGCCCCAGCGCAGCGAGGACAGGCGACGGTTGGTTTCGTCGTTGGCCATGATCGACTGCACCAGCTCAGGCGAACCATTGCTGCTGACTAGTTGCTTGCGGACGCGTGCATCCATCACGGCTTTGATGGCATAGGTGATGCAGATGAACAGGGTGACCGGGACCAGAAGTGCGTAATCCATGATGTGCTCCAGTGTGTTTCCGGCTGCCGGATTGGTGGCCGTTCGGGCAAAGAGACACGGCGATGGCGCGGCCGGTTGCAACCAGCAGAAAAAAAATTCCATCCAATGCTTGCAACCGATCCTGCCTTGGGCGTATCTGATGTTGGATGGATGCCACTTCGGACCTTGATCGCAGTCTTGTCGAAGCCGTGCTCGCCAATCGCGCGGGCGCGTTCGAACAGCTGGTGCGCGACTACCAGGGCCTGTGCTGGCACGTGATCCAGCGCCTGGTTCGCCATCCAGAAGACACCCGCGATCTTTGCCAGGAGGCCTTCCTGCGCGTGCATCGCTACCTGCACCAGTACCGTTTCGACAGCCCGCTGAAATCGTGGATCGGGCAGGTGGCCTATTCGGTGGCGTGCCGGCACCTGGAGCGCAAGCGCATCCCCTTGGCCGAAGTCGGCGAGGATGCCGACGGCCTGTCCCTGCTTGACAACATCGGCGATGATCGCGATCTGCAAGCCGCGCATGAGCAGGGTGAGGACGAACGCGAACTGCACGCGGCGATTGAAGGCTTGCCGCCATTGCAGCGCACGCTGCTGACCCTGTATCACCTGGAAGAACTGCCGATCGCCGAGATCGCCACGATCACCGGCATGGCCGAAGGCACCATCAAGAGCCACCTATTCCGCAGTCGCAAGCATTTGCGCGAGATACTCAGCCCGCGTATTGGAGTCGCCGCATGAATACCAACACCAGCCCTCCCGATCACGACGAAGCCCAATGGCAGGCGCAGGAGCGTGCGCGCCTGGCCGCCAGTGACGGCACTGCCGATGCGGACGCAGGCGACCTGCGCGTCGCCCGTGCATTGCGCCGGGCACCAGCCATCGACCTGCCAATGGGGTTCGCCGCGCAGGTGGCGGGTCTTGCACGCATGCAGGCCGCCAACAACTCGCTGTTCGAGCAGCGCCTGTTGCGCGGGTTGTCGGTGCTGTTCGGCCTGTCGGCGCTGGTGACCGTGGCCTGGTACGGCCGCAGCTGGCCGGCGGAGCTGGCCGCTGCCCTGCCGGGTGGCAGCGAAGCGGCCAACTGGAGCATGGCTGCGGCCTTGTGCGTACTTGGCAACTGGGCGTTTGCCCTGCTGCGCCGTCAGCACGAGGATCGCGGTCAGACGCCTGTCTGATCCTGCGCATCGTTACACTTCGCGGATGCCATCTCCGTCGCGCGATATCGCCCTTGAGGCCCTGTTTTACCC
>JBDSIA010000083.1:0-10372 GCA_039918175.1 Thermomonas sp. | reverse complement strand
ATGATCGATGCCAGCGGCGCGCCGAAGGTGATCGAATTCAATGTGCGTTTCGGCGATCCGGAAACCCAACCGGTGATGCTGCGACTGGACTCGGACTTGGTGGAACTGGTCGAAGCCGCGATTGATGGCCGCCTGCATGACTCCGAAGCGCGCTGGTTGCCACAGCCCTCACTGGGTGTGGTGATGACGGCAGCGAACTACCCGAACACACCACGCAGCGGCGACGTGATTCATGGGCTTGATTCAATGCTACCCGCCGGCAGCAAGGTGTTCCATGCCGGCACCACGCTGGATGCGGGTGGCAACGTGATCACCAGCGGCGGTCGCGTGCTCTGCGTGTGCGCGCTGGGCGATGATGTGGGCGATGCGCAGCAGCGTGCTTATTCCGCGATGTCGTCGATCCACTGGGACGGTGAGTTTCATCGCACCGACATCGGCTGGCGCGCGATCCAGCGCGAACGCGCCGGCAACTGAGCCGGCGCATTCCGTCAGCTGCTATCAGGCCGACATCGTCGCGTTGTCGATCACGAAGCGGTACTTCACGTCGCTCTTGAGCATGCGCTCGTAGGCCTCGTCGATCTGCTGCGCATTGACCATCTCGATCTCCGAAACGATGCCGTGCTCCGCGCAGAAATCCAGCATCTCCTGGGTCTCTGCAATACCGCCGATCAGCGAACCGGCGATCGCCTTGCGGCCAAAAATCAGCGGCATGATGCTCGGGCTGGGATGCGGGCTGGCCGGCGCGCCAACCAGGCACATGGTGCCGTCGCGCTTGAGCAGGGTGGTGAACGCATCCAGGTTGTGCGGCGCGGCCACCGTATTGAGGATGAAATCGAAGGTGCCCGCGTGCTGCTGCATCTGCGCGGCGTCCCTGGAAATCACCACGTCGTCCGCACCCAGCTCCAGCGCATCCGCACGTTTGCCCTCGCTGGTGGTGAACGCCACGGTGTGCGCACCCATCGCACGCGCGATCTTGATGCCCATGTGGCCAAGCCCGCCAATGCCGACGATGCCGACCTTCTTGCCCGGCCCCGCCTTCCAGTGGCGCAGTGGTGAATAGGTGGTGATGCCGGCGCACAGCAGCGGGGCAACGGCGGCCAGGTCGTCCTTCGCATGTTTGATCTTCAGGACGAACTTTTCATCCACCACGATCCGCTGCGAATAACCGCCCAATGTGTGGCCGGGCACATCCTTCGTCGCCCCGTTGTAGGTACCCACGAAGCCATTGGTGCAGTACTGCTCCAGTCCTTCATCGCATGACACGCAACGCTGACAGCTGCTCACCAGGCAACCAACACCGACCATATCGCCGACCTTGAACTTGCCGACATCGCCGCCGACCGCAGACACATGGCCGACGATTTCGTGCCCCGGCACACACGGATACCGGGTGCCCGGCCATTCCGAGCGCACCGTGTGCAAGTCCGAGTGGCAGATGCCGCAAAAGGCGATATCGATCTGCACGTCCTGCGGCCCCGGCGCGCGGCGCTCGATGGCGATGGCTTCGATGGGCTTGTCGGCGGCATGTGCGCCATAGGCATGGGTCGACATCGTGGCAGCGCTCCGTGGGACGGACACCCATCATGCGCCTTTTGGTTGAAGCACCGCGTTCTAATCGATGGACAGCATCTGCCTGCTTTGGAACTGGCGTGGGCTGCCATCCAGCGGGTCGATGAAGCGCAGGGATTTGGCCAGCAACTGCAATGGCCGGCTGAAGTCATCTGGTGCGTGCAGACACAGCACCGGATACAGGCTGTCATTGACGATGGGGACGCCCAGCGCCGCCATGTGCACGCGCAATTGATGCTTGCGGCCGGTGACCGGCTGCAACGCATATCGCCACGCATGCGGGCGACGTTCGATCACCTCGATGCCGGTATGGCTGTTTGGCGCGCCGTGCGTTTCGCACATTCGGAAGAACGGCTCGCCTGCTGCAAGGTGCGAGGTGCGCGCGTGCGGCATCGACAGCGATGGCAATGGCGGCGCAATCGCCTCGTAGGTTTTCTCGACGGCCCGCTGCGGAAACAGAGACTGATACAAGGCGCGCGTTTCTGCTCGTGCAGAGAACAGCACCAGCCCGGCGGTCTCGCGGTCGATGCGGTGCAAGGGCACCAGATCTGGGTTGCCCAGTTGCGCCTGCAGCCGCGACAACAAAGTCTCCTTTACGAAGCGTCCAGCCGGGATTACCGGCAGGAAATGCGGCTTGTCGGCCACCACCAGGTCCGCATCGGCAAACAGGATCTGCGCGTCGAATGGAATACGTGGCTCGTCAGGCACCTCGCGAAAGTAACGCACCTCCATGCCCACCCGATACGCCGCATCGACCGCAAGCGCATACCCACTCGCGTCCTGTACCCGACCGCGTGCGAAGCGATCCAACCAGACCTCCCGGGGAATTCGCGGAAACCGCGCGCACAGCCCATCGAGCACGGTGAGCCACGAGCCCGGCGGCAGCTGCAGGCAGCTTGCAGTGATGTGACGAGCGACGTTGTGGTCAGCCAGGTTGATGGCAATCCAGGGGAGTGATCAGAACCAACTCAAGCGCAAAAGCTGTCGATGCAGAAGTATCGCAGCCTCCGCTAGACTCCGCTCATCCACGCGGGGGATGCATGTCCGGCTCATCATCAAGCAAGCATAGCCAGTTCGAACTGCTGCGCCAGCGCCGCTTCCTGCCGTTTTTCGTGACCCAGTGCCTGGGCGCGTTCAACGACAACGTATTCCGGCAAGCGATCATCGGGCTGCTGTTCTGGATGCAGGCCTCACCCGAGCAGCGCACGCTGTATGCATCGCTGGCACCGGCGATTTTCATCCTGCCGTATTTCCTGTTTTCGGCCACTGCCGGGCAAATTGCCGAGAAGCTCGAGAAGTCGCGCTTGATCCGGATCACCACGTCGATGGAAATCGCGATCATGTCGCTGGCGGCGCTGGCGTTCGCGCTGCAGGCGCTGCCGCTGCTGCTGTTCGCGTTGTTCCTGACTGGCGTGCAGTCCGCGCTGTTCGGGCCGGTGAAATATTCGATCCTGCCGTCGGTGCTGCATCAACGCGAGTTGACCGGCGGCAATGGGCTGGTGGAGATGGGCACGTCGGTGTCGATCCTGATCGGCATGCTGGCCGGTGGGATGATCTTCGAGTTGGCCGGCGATCGCGGCCCGTATGTCGCCGGTGCGGCACTGATCGCGCTCGCGGTGACCGGCAACGTGATGAGCCGGTTGATCCCGAATGTGGGCGCGGCGGCGCCCGAGCTGCGCATCAACTGGAGCCCGATCACCGAATCGCTGGCGGTGTTGCGACTGGCGAAGAAGCAGCTGGCGGTACGCAACGCGGTGCTGGGAGTGAGCTGGTTCTGGTTCGTCGGCACCGTGTTCGCCACCCAATTGCCGGATTACGCGCCACTGAACCTGGGCGGGTCGAACACGTTGTACGTGTTCGTGCTGGCGCTGTTCTCGATCGGCACCGGGGTGGGCTCGATGCTGTGCGAGAAGCTCTCCGCGCGCACGGTGGAAATCGGGCTGGTGCCGCTGGGCGCATTCGGCATCAGCGCATTCCTGTTCGACCTGTATTTCGCGCGCAGTGGCGCAGCGACCGCCAGCGGTTTGCACGTGATGGGCTTCCTGCAACAACCGGGCAGCACGCGCATCGTCATCGACCTGATCGGCATTGGACTGTTCAGCGGGTTCTTCGTGGTGCCGCTGTTCGCCCTGATCCAGAGTCGAACGCCGAAGGACGAGCTGAGCCGGGTGATCGGCGCGCTCAACATCCAGAACTCCGGGTTTGTGGTCGGTGCGTCGCTGCTGTGCCTGTTTCTGCGCATGTATGCCGGATGGAGTATCCCGCAACTGTTCCTGGGATTGGCGGTGGCCAATACGCTGGTCGCGATCTGGATCTTCACGATCGTGCCCGAGTTCCTGATGCGCTTCCTCAGCTGGGTGCTGGTACGCACCCTGTACAAGCTGCGCACGCAAGGCATCGACGAGCATATTCCCGATGCAGACGCGGCGCTGATCGTGTGCAACCACGTCAGTTACATGGATGCGCTGATTTTGTCGGCCAGCATCCCGCGGCCGGCGCGCTTCGTGATGTATTACAAGATCTTCAACATCCCGGTGATGCGCTGGATCTTCCGCACTGCAAAAGCCATCCCGATTGCCGGTGCGCGCGAAGACCCGGCGCTGATGCAACACGCGTTCGATGCGGTCGATGCGGCACTGGCCGAAGGCGAACTGGTGTGCATTTTCCCGGAAGGCGCGCTGACCAAGGACGGCGAGATCGCGAAGTTCAAATCCGGTGTCGAGAAAATCCTGGAACGCGCGAATGGCGCCGGTCGTCCGGTCCCGGTGATCCCGATGGCGCTGCGCAATATGTGGACCAGCATGTGGAGCAAGCGCGACTCGCGGCTGCGGCGCATGACGGTACCGCGGCGGTTGCGCGCGCGTGTGGAGGTAGTGGCGGGCGCGTCGGTGGATGGCGTTGATGCGACCGCCGAGGTGCTGGAAGCAAGGGTGCGGGCGTTGCGTGGGGATGCGGCTTAGTTTCGAGCGCAGTGCGCCGGGCGTTCGCTCAGGGCGCGCGGCAGTGCCGCGCAAGCGGCCTCAGCTCACCCACCCTGCAATCACGAACAGTGCGATGATCGCCAGCCACAATATGAGAATCCGCCATACCAGACTGATGGCGTCGCGCAATTCAGGCAGGTCGCCGAATACCTCCACCAACGCGGTTGCGGTCGACACGCCGGCTTCCGAATAGTCGCCGACTTCATCGGCGATCTCGCTGCGCACGCTGGCGCGCGCGGCGGTTTCCAGCAATGCATTGTCGAGCAGCAGGCTGGGTTTGCCCATGTCACGCCATGCGCCGACCACGGCATCGAAATTGCCGACCAGTGCCAGCGAGATCGTCATCAACTGGCTGACCGGCCACTCCAGGATCGCTAGCCAGCTGCGCGCGCCTGCAGCGGTGTCGGACGGCAGCATGTCCTCGTCGCGTTCCGCAGCGAGGACGCTCAGCCGGTACAGCAGCGCGCCGAACGGGCCCAGCACCCAGAACCAGAACAGCACCCCGAACCAGCGGCGCAAGGCATTGCGGAACACCGCTTCGATCAGCGATCCGCCATCCAGCCGAACCGTGCCATTGGCCGGCCACAGCCGCGCGGCGGCGGCACGGCGGGTGGCGGCATCGGGCGCATCCAGGATTGCAGCGACATCCAGGTCGAGGTCGCGCGGGCCCCAGCAATAGAACAGCACGACGATGTCGAACAGCAGGCCGACGAAGCCCCACAATGACTTGTCCAGCGCCAATTGCATCAGGCCGACCGCCAGCAGCGGCACCACCAGGGCGAGCGCGATGCCGAAGCGGCCACGCCAGAAACTGTCTTCCGGGAATTGCGCGTTGAGCCAGCGCAACCAGTTGTCGTACCAACCATGCTGGCGCATACCCGTGGCCAGATCCGGCAGCAGATGGCCAATGGCGAGTGCAACGACGACGGCGATCAGGGTGGCGGCCATACCCCGATTCTACGTTGCGCCGTCGGTATCTGCTGCACGTGTCGCATCGTGCTGTTGCAACCAAGTGGTGATCACATGGCGGGCAATCGAAATCGATGGCGACAGCACGATTCCGCCAGCGTCGTCCTCACCTGCCTGTGCCCAGTCACGGGTCAAGCAGACGCGGACTTCGTCGGCTGTGAACCAGCGCGCGGCTTCCAATTCGTCACCGACCACGGGTTCATCAGGGTCGGCATCGGCCATAAAACCCAACATCAGGGAACCTGGAAAGGGCCACGGTTGCGAGGCGACATAGCGGGCGGCACGCACGCGCACGCCGGTTTCTTCCAGAACTTCGCGCGCTACCGCCTGTTCGAGTGTTTCGCCAGGCTCGACGAACCCGGCCACGACCGACCAGCGCCGAGGTGCCCAGCTGGCCTGGCGACCCAGCAACAGGCGCTCGCCGTCACCAACCGCAACGATCACTGCCTGATCGGTGCGCGGGAAGTGCTCGCTGCCGCAGCCATCGCACAGGCCCAGCCAGCCGGCGCGCACGAATCGCATGGCGCCGCCGCAGGCGCTGCAATACAGATGTCGCTGGTGCCAATGCTGCAATGCACGTGCCTGCGCGAACACGCTGGCCTGCCATGCCGGCCAACACGCGGCGGCGCTGCGCAGGTCGACGCGTTGCGGCGACTGCACGGCAAGCGTGCGCGCATCGGCGGCGAACCAGCCTTGGCCGTCGCGCAGGCCCAGAAACGTCATGATGCCGGGCCCGCCACCAAGATCCGAACCGGCCAATGCGCGCAAGTTGCCGTCGGCATCGGCATGCGCGCGGCCATCGGCATCCAGCACGATCACGTAAGACTCTGGCCAGAGCGCATGCAATGCATCGGCATCGCCACGCAGTTGGTCGGCGCGGTCCAGTGCGCCATCGACGAAGGCAAACGGGCTGGCGCTGCTGTTCACGCAGACTTACACGGTGAACGAGGAGCCGCAGCCGCAGGTGGTCTTGGCGTTCGGGTTGCGGATCACGAACTGCGCGCCGCTGAGCGATTCGCTGTAATCGACGATCGCCCCTGCCAGATACTGCAGGCTGAGCGGATCGACCAGCAGGGTGACGCCGTCGGTGACGATGGCGAAGTCGTCCTCGTTCTGGCCTTCGTCGAACTCGAATCCGTACTGGAACCCGGAACAGCCACCACCCTGGATGTAGACGCGCAGCTTGAGCGCGGCATTGCCTTCTTCGGCAATCAGCTCGCGCACCTTGGCTGCGGCCGCGGCGGTGAACTCCAGTGGAGGAGGCGGCGGCATTGGCAGTGGCGTCTGGTCAGCTTGGCCCGTGTTATCCAGGGTGGGCAGGTCGATGCGGGTGGTTTCCATGCCCCCAGCATGGGGCGCACGCTGGCCCGATTCAACCGCCACGCCCGCATTCCAGGGCATGACCTGCCTTCAATGTGCTTCCGGATCCACGCCAGGCGCTGTGGACACGGCCTCGTCCCAGGTGAAGCTCTGTTCCACCGCAGCACCCGTCTCCGGCAGCAGCCGCGCGATCACCCGCACCGGCTTGATGCCAACAGGCAACATGATGTCGCCCTCGGCCTGTTCGAAATACTTGAATGAATACTCGATTCCGGGCGCGCTCTTCTGCTGGCGCAACTCCGCCCAATCCAGCTTGTGCATGCGCCCTTGCTCGCTGGCCTCCACCACCAATTGCAGGCGGCCACGGCTGACCGCGCCGCGGTTCATGTTCTGGGTCAGGGTGGCGACCACATGCCATAGCTGCGGGTCACGCTGCGGCACCAGTTTCAGTTCATGCACGCTCAACCCGCGGCGTTGACCGGTTGCACCCACGAATCGCTCGTAGAAGGCGATGTCAGCGCGCAGGCTGGCGATTTCCTCATCGCGTTCGGCCAACGTGCCCTGCAGTTCGCTGTTGGCCTGGCGGCTGATCTGGTCGGATCGGGTCAGGGTCGCGACCTGCTGTTCCAGTTGATCAATGCGTTGGGTCTGATGCGCCAGCTGTTCGCCGGCATTGGCAGGCTGCGGCGCGAACGTGCGCCACGCACCCCAGCCGCCCAGCGCGAGCGCTGCCAGCAGGACCAGCACGAACCCAAGGCGCGGGTGGCCGCTGCCACGCGCACGCTTGGGACCATCGAAAGGAGCGGTTTGATCAGGTCGCATACAGTGGATGACGCCCGGGATTTCAGTCCGCGTCAAGCCGCACTGCCGTATAGACTGGCCAGGAGGCGCCGGTGCGGAGCGTCCAAGGAGTCGTTCGATGCAGCCTGAACACCTGTTCGCGATTGGCGTGCTGCTGGCCTGGCTGGCCGGCATGCGCGTGTACCTGACCGTATTCGGGGTGGGGCTGGCGGGCTTCTTCGGCTGGCTGCAACTGCCCGAGGCCATGCAGGCTGCGCAGTCGCCCTGGGTCTTGGGCGTATCCGGCATATTGGCGCTGGCAGAGTTCTTCGCCGACAAGATCCCGGGCGTGGATTCGGTCTGGGATCTGCTGCATACCCTGCTGCGCGTACCGGCAGGGGCGTTCCTGGCGGCCGCGGCGATGTCGCCCGATGGCCACCTGGGGGCCGGCATGCTGGCCACCGGCGCCGGCGTGGCCCTGACCAGCCACGTGTTGAAGTCCGGATCGCGCGCGCTGCTCAACACGTCACCCGAGCCGATCAGCAACTGGACCGCATCGGTCACCGAGGATGTAGCGGTAGTCGGCGGCCTGGCGCTGGCATTCACGCATCCCTGGCTGGCACTGGTGATGGTGATCGGGATCAGCCTGCTGTTTGCCTTGTCGGTCTGGTGGCTGTGGCGCAGGCTTTTCCGGCGTAGCGCCAAGGCGCAGGCCGGCTAGTCGTTGCGTGTTGGCCGCCGGTCATCCCGTTTTGCGTCACACTCCATTGATTGAAGACGGAGGGCTTACATGACATCTTCCGCCGCGGACCTCGGCGCACCTGAATTACTGCAACACTTGCGGCATCGGCTCACTGAGACCGAGAACCAGCTGCGTAGCCATCGCAATCTGGGCTGGCGCCCGGAAGCATTGCGCCTGATGAGGGAGAACGTGGGCCAGTTGCATTCCGCAGCCACCCCCATGCAGCCTTCCCTGGCCCAGGCAATCGAACCACTGCTGGAATTGCTGCAAGCCGCGATCAACTCGCCCACCATGCCCTCGGAGATCCAGACCAGCCAGATGCTGGTGCATGCCGGCGAGGCTCTGTCTGCGCTGCCGACATTCCCCCTGGAATCCGGCTCGACGCAGATGGAGGCTGATTCCAGTGCCTCTGCGCCCGACTCCCCGGCGGATCCGTTCCGGATCATGATCGTCGAGGACGACCGCAGCCAGGCGATGTTCGCGGAGGCCATCCTGCGTGGTGCGGGCATGGCGCCGAAAGTGGTCGCCGTGCCCGAACAGATGATGGCGATCCTGGAGGATTTCCACCCGGACCTGGTGCTGATGGACCTGCATATGCCCGGGACCAGCGGCACCTCACTGACCAGCCAGATCCGCGAACATCCGCGGTTTTCCGAAGTGCCGGTGGTGTTCCTGACCGGCGACCAGGATCCCGAGCGACAGATGGAAGTGCTGGAAATGGGCGCGGATGATTACATCCTCAAGCCGGTACGACCGCGCCACCTGATCGCCGCAGTACAGAGCCGGGTCCGCCGCTCCCGCGCTGCGCAACACAAGCAGGCGGTTGCTGCCGAACCCGAGCGGCATCCGGTCACGGGGCTGTACACGCGGCCGGTACTGATGCAGAAACTGGCCGCGCAACTGCCCTCGGGCGAGGGCGGCGCGCTGCTGGTCGACGTCGGCAATGCCACGGCCTTGCGCAATCGCTACGGGTACGCCGACTTCGAGAAACTGATGAACGATGCCGGCCGCCACCTGGGCAAGATCGCCAATCACCATGCCGTGGCACGGCTCAGCGACAACGCCTTCCTGGTCGTCGTGGCGGAGTTTGACAGCGTCCAGCTTGAGACCTGCGCGCGCAACCTGCGCGATGGCATTGGCTATCACGATTTCAGCACTGGCAGTGAAACCCTTCGCCTGCGCAGTACTGTCGGCCATGTCCACATGGGCCATGGGTTTATCGATGCCGGCAGTGTGCTGGCGGCTGTCGAGGAGGCCGCGCGCGATGCGCGCACGTTACCGATTGGCGTGGCCAGCTACACCCCCGCTGCAACAACAAATAACGCCGGGGGCGCGATCCTCGACGAACTCCGCGCCGCACTCGATGGTGAAGGGCTGCAGCTTGCCTTCCAGCCGGTGGTGGCGGTTGCCGGGGGCGATGAAGCCCAGTTCCAGGTGTTGTTGCGCCTGCAAGGCGCCGATGGCACCGAACACCATGCCGGCGAATTCCTGCCTGCCGCGGAATCGGCAGGATTGATGCCGCAGCTGGATCGCTGGACGATGGAGCAGTCGCTTGCATTGATGCAGCGTCGGCGCGCCGAAAGTCGGCCGGTTCGCCTGTTCGTCTCACAGTCCCCGCGCACCCTGGGCCAGGACAACAACGCCGAGTGGCTGATTGAGGCGCTGGAGCATGCGGGGGTCGATGGCACCTCGCTGGTGATCGATCTGCGGCTCGAAGACGTGCTGCTGCATTCGATGCTGTTGCGCCAGTTCTGCGAGCAGATGGTGCCTGCGGGCGTGCAGTTCTGCCTCAGCCAGTACCGCCATGGGCCGGATGCTGGGGTGTTGTTACAGCAATTGCCGCTAGGTTACGTGCGCTTGTCGGCGGATTTCTCGCAGAACCCACTGCCGCCCGGATTGCGCGACGAGATGCGCGAAATCATTGAACGCGCACACCGGCTCGGCCTGCAGGTGATCGGACAGGGTGTCGAGGATCCGCAGGCGGCCGCAGCCCTGTGGGTAGGCGGGATCG
>JBDSIA010000082.1:0-2760 GCA_039918175.1 Thermomonas sp. | reverse complement strand
GGAGGTGGCAAGTGAGTCCCAATGGATTCGCCGATCCAATTCAACACAGTCAAGTACGACGTGCAGATTGCATTACGTTACGCGTCAAGCCCATCGAACAATGCCGCGCACTGTTACCTCGAGCTTGTGTACGCATCGGTTTCCAAGCAGGAGCGACACCATGAGCACCATTTCCGGTTGGCGGACATGCCTTGCCATCGCGCTTTTTTCGTTTGCGTTGGCCCCGCCAGTTCACGCACAGGACGAGGAGGCAGAAGAGCGCCCGATCATGCAGGTCGAGGTCAAGCCCGACGCGCGCATGCCCGGCGGCAAGTCTGCCTTCCTGCAGGGGGAGACGGATGGGGCCGACCAGTGGTTCATGGTGTCGGTGACGGATCTCACGCAACCGATCTCGGTCGGCGTCTATACCCGCGACCCGAACGAGAAGGTGCGCGTTCGCATCGTCAAGGATGACTGGGACAAGCCCGAGCGCGAAGCCGATACCAGCGGCAGCGGGAAGGCGGAGTTCTACTTCCGCACCTTCGACAATTTCAAGATTGGCGTGGACGCCGACACGCCCACGGCATATCAACTGGTCGTATGGGTAGGTGACGAGCCCCAGATTGCACCACCGGACATCGCGGTGCCGGCGAGCGAGTATGTCGAGCCTGCCGACGCCCTCGTTGGACGGGTGGCGGGTCGCGAGGGAAAGGGCGATGGCATTTCCCTGTCCTACCTGGAAATGGGATTGCTCGCCCTGCTGTTGATCATCGTTGCCGGGTTTGTGGCGGTGAAGCTTTCACGCCGCACGAAAAACTGAGGAACACTCATGCGCATCATCGATACGAAAACGTTCATTGTCGCGGCTAGCTTGCTGGGCGCTTCGGCCGCGGCACTGGCTTCCAACCCGCTTCCCCTGCCTGGCGGAGTTGCGCCATGGAACAGTCCCAAGTCACCCGGTGTCATTGACTACGCTAAGGCCGCCGGCAAGGAAGGCAAGCAACTGTACGACGTCGGCAAAAAGGTGCAGGCAGGTTACAAGGAGCTGAAGGAATACGAGGCGCTGACCAACGACGACAAGCGGATGGAGCCCAACTATCAGCCGCCAAATGCACCAAACGTGCCTTCCAAATGCCTGGAGGACAAAGCCTGCCGGCCCTGTTATGACAAGGCTTACGGCGCGGTCAACAAGACGCGGAAAAATCTAGAGAAGGTACGGGCCCACTACGACTTCACGCACCGTTTTACAACCCAGGGCAAGGCATTCATGCAGGGCGTCGCGAACCAGGCAGGGGGCGTAGCAGCGGCCGGCGCCCAGGTTGAAGCCGTCAAGATCGATGCCTCCGTTGCGGAATTCGACAAGGTCGTGCAGAACAAGAATGCTGAACTACTCGGCAATCTGGAAAAAAACCTGCGCGAGGTTTCGGTGTGCGAAGCGAAGTTCTACAAGAACGACGACTGGTACGACCGCTTCGGATACATCTATTACCAGTTCATGGTCGCCCACTACGACTATGTCCAGACGAATAGGTGAACCTTTCCCTGCCACCGGAGCTTCTCATGTTGAATAAATCTGCGTCGCGCTTCGCGCCTTTGTTGGTCCTCCTCCTGGCCACGACTTCCGCCGGCGCAGCAGAGCGCACCCCTGCAAAGTTTCCAACCCTCGGTGGAGAGCCGGGCAATGATCTGACCTGCGAGGCGATACCTGATGCAGCGAAAGGCCACTTCGTGTGCGAGGACAAGGAAAGTTACGATCGATGCAAGGCGCTCGAGGGCACCGGAAAGGTGCGTGTGAATGGCGCGAAGGAAGCGACGCCGGTGGTGGAATGCCAGCAGGGCGGTTAAGTCTGCAAGACGCCGCATCGGTGAAAAGCAACGCCGCGGAGGCGGACGGGCCAAGGTGGTCGCGTCCAACTCTCGTTTTTATTTAACCCGCGCACATGCGCTGCGACAAGAAACCAGGTTGCGAGGAGGGGCAGCAATGAAAGCAACGATGACATTTTCATTGATTGTTATGTTGGTTGCGACTGGCTGCTCCGACAAGCCAGCCGAGGAAGCTTCTGTTGCAATTTCCGACGCGGGAGCCGCTTCGGTTTCAATGACGGATGCGCCGCTTGCGCACTCGTCCGCTGCTGATGCACCCTCTTGGGAAATCGGCGACGACATCGCGGGCAAGACGGTGATGATCGATGGCAAGCAGGAAGTGATCCCTGCCGATATGGCCGACGCCAAACACGAGATGGACGCCGCCGCGCAGGAAACATTGGACGCAATGGACGCACTCGAAAAGCAGCGGCTGGCGCGCTTCAACGATCCGGACATGCAACCCTGATCGCCCGCAAAACCCCGGATTTGCGTATCTTCAGCAAGAGCCTTGCCCAGGAAGCAATTTGATGACTGCCGTGGATGACGCGCACTGGGCCGAGACCTCTGCTCTGTTCGACCAATTGCTCGACACACCCCCGGGCGGGCGCGATGCGCAGCTGTTGCGCGCCAAGGCGTCGCCCGAGGCCAAGCAGCAAGTCGCGCGGATGCTGGCGGCGCTCGACAACCCCAGCAGCTTCCTCGACCAGCCGCCACAGTTGCCGGGCGCAGTTGACCCGGCCGAGGCGTACAGCTCGCTGGATTCCGGCACGGCGGTCGGCGCTTTCCTCGTGGAACGCTTGATCGGACGCGGTGGGATGGGCGAGGTTTACCTAGCCCATCGCGCCGGTGCGGATTTCGAGCAGCAGGTGGCGCTGAAGCTGCTCCGGCCGGAAGCGATCAGCAACCGCGTGCAAC
>JBDSIA010000081.1:0-2278 GCA_039918175.1 Thermomonas sp. | reverse complement strand
CTCTGGAACAATGCTGGATTCTGGCGCGGCGCCACGGCCCTGGCCGCGGCGGCCAGCGTGGCTGCGGTCGTGTTCGGGCTGCGTGGTCCCACGCCGGCACCGTTGCCTCCACAAGTCGTGGTGCAACAGCCCCCGGCCCAGGTCGAAGAGGCTGTTGCCCGCCCGGTCACCGTGCTGGCCGCAGACGATGGCAGTACAGGCTGGATCGCGTCAATCGACGCAACCAAGGGCAAGGTGCTGATGGTACCGGTGCCCAGGCCCGCAGATGCCACCGGCAAGGTCGACGAGTTGTGGATCATTCCCGCAGGCCAGGCGCCAATCTCGCTGGGCTTCGTCTCCAACGAGAAGGCGCACAGCATCGACGTGCCCGCAGCGGTGCGTGTTGCACTGGTTGAAGGTTCCACGCTGGCAGTCACCTTGGAAGTGCAGGCAGGCATGCCACATGCCGCGCCCGGTGGGCCGATTGTCGCCAAGGGCGCCATCATCACGATCTGATCCGACTGCATCCAAGCGAAGGTGATGACCGTATACATGGCATCACCCTTGCAGGATGCAATCGATGCTGGTCCCAAGCGATTCGGCGCCCGACCGCGATGACAAATACGACGAGGATGCAGCACCTGCGTCCTTCTCTGGTCTGACGAAAGCCGCGCGCCGCTGGTTCGATACCCAGTCCGATGACGTGACCCCCACCGACATCGACGATGAACGTATTGACTGGCTGCGCGCCGCGCCCTTCATCGCGATGCATCTGGCCTGCTTCGCGGTGCTCTGGGTCGGGGTTTCGCCCGTCGCGATATGGGTTGCGGTCGCACTGTACGCCGTGCGCATGTTCGCGCTGACCGGCTTCTATCACCGTTATTTCTCGCACAAGACCTTTCGAACCTCGCGTCCGGTGCAATTCCTGTTCGCGTTGATCGGAGCGTCCTGCGTGCAACGCGGACCGTTGTGGTGGGCCGCGCACCATCGCAACCACCATCGCAATGCAGATACCGCGCTGGATCCCCACTCCCCCGGCTTGCGCGGTTTCCTGTGGAGCCATGCAGGCTGGTTCCTGACCCCACACGGATTCCGGACTGACTGGTCGCGTATTCCCGACTTGGCCAAGTACCCGGAACTGCGCTTGCTCGATCGTTACGACACGTTAGTGCCAGTGGTCCTTGCGGGGTTGCTGTACGGGCTTGGCGCCTTGCTGGAACACACCCAGCCGCAACTGGGCACCAATGGCGCACAGATGCTGGTCTGGGGCTTCTTCATTTCCACAGTGGTGTTGTTCCACGCCACGGTGACCATCAATTCATTCGCCCATCGTTTCGGCAAGCGTCGCTTCAACACCAAGGACGACAGCCGCAACAACGTCTGGCTGGCGCTGATCACGTTCGGTGAAGGCTGGCACAACAACCATCATTTCTTCCCCGGGACGGTGCGCCAAGGCTTTCGCTGGTGGGAAGTGGATGTGACCTGGTACGTGTTGCGGGTGATGGCGATGTTCGGCCTGGTGCGCGACCTCAAGCCGATCCCCGCATGGGTCGTGGCCAGGGTGCGCGGCTGACATGCGCATCGCCGTCATCGGTTCCGGCATAGCGGGCCTGGCCTCGGCGTGGTTGCTGTCGCGCAGGCACGAGGTCGTGCTGTTCGAAGCCGGCGATTATCTGGGTGGGCACACGCATACCCACGACATCGAGCTCAATGGCTGCAACTACAAGGTGGATACCGGCTTCATCGTCCACAACCCGGCTAATTACCCGCTGTTGACAGGCATGTTCGACGAACTCGGCGTGCGTACGAAAGCAACCCAGATGAGTTTTTCCGTGCATGGCGACAGGGAGAATGGACGCGACGCAGTGGAATACAATGCGACCTCGCTGGATGGCTTGTTTTGCCAGCGCCGTAACCTGGTGTCCCCACGTTTCTGGGGGATGTTGCGCGACCTGCGCCGCTTCTACCGGATAGCGCCAGCATTGCTCGAGGGCGACGGTCCCGGCCCCGGACTGGGCGAGTATCTCGATGTCAACGGGTTTGGCGCGATGTTCCGCGACCATCATCTGGTGCCGATGGCCTCGGCCTTGTGGTCATCGCCATCGGCGCAAGTCCTGTCCTTCCCGGCACGTTACCTGGTGCAGTTCATGGCCAACCACCACATGTTGCAAATCAGTGGGCGTCCGTCCTGGAGGGTCGTGGAAGGTGGCTCGGCGGCGTATGTGAAGGCAATGAGCGCGAGATGGCATGTCGACACTCGCTTGAATACCCCGGTTTCCAGCGTGCGTCGTGATGCCGA
>JBDSIA010000080.1:0-6418 GCA_039918175.1 Thermomonas sp. | reverse complement strand
GCGAGCACGCCCGACCCGCGATGCTGGCGCTGGCAGTGACGGTATTCCCGTTCAATACGCATCTGGCGTCGTACTCCACCTTCTGGGGTGGCGTGCTGCTGCTGTTGGCGGCGTTGTATGCGGGCAGTTTGTTGAGTCGGGAATCTGCGCCTGCTGTTCAAGATGAATATCGCGAGACCCCGTCCGGCTGACGCTTGAACCGGCGATGCAGCCACAAATACTGGCTGGGCGCGCCACGCACCATGGCCTCGATCACCGCATTGACTTCGGCGGTGTCGGCGACCACGTCTTTGGTCGGGAACGGAGAGAGCGGCTCACCGATGCGTAATATGTAGTCGGCACCTTCGCGTCGATGGAAAAACGGCACCACCGCGCAACCGCTCAGGCGCGCGAATTGGTGGGTCGCGGTGATCGTTGCGGCCGCAATTCCGAAGAATGGGGCGAACACGGTGTCCTTGCCGCGCATGTCCTGGTCTGGCGCGTACCAGAGGAAACCGCCGCGCTTGAGATGGCGGATTGCCGCACGGGTATCGCCATTGCCGAACATCGCGCAGGCATAGCGCAGGCGCCCGCGCATCACCGCCCATTCCATCACCGGGCTGCGATAGCGGCGGTACATGCCGGCAAGCGGCACGTGATCGCACAGCAAACGCCCGCAGAGCTCCAGGGTCATGAAGTGGCCCGAGACCAACAGCACGCCGCGGCCTTCAGCTTGCAGGCGCTGCAGGATGTCCAGGCCCTCGATCCGTGCCGTTCGTTGCATCGGCACGACGCTGCCCCACCAGGCGCGGGCGAATTCGAACAGGCCGATACCGACGTCGCGGAAATTGGCGTGCAACAAGGCGTCGCGTTGCGCAGGCTCGAGCTCGGGCAGGCATAGCGCCAAGTTGATGAGCGCGGCTTCGCGCCGGCTGGGTGACACGCGTAGAGCCAGCCAGCCGAACAGCGCACCAAGCCGACGTTGCAACGACCATGGCAGCCTCGCCAGCGCCATGCACAGGCCCACCCCCAGCCACACTGGCCAATGGCGTGGGCCGCGCGGTGGCGGGGGCAGGACTGGTGTGGCAGTTTCGATCATGTGTTCGATTCTATCCGGCGATCCAATCCCCCAGCTGGCTTGGTTATGCTGTCGCAATGCGGCCCGACCTCACCGAACGTGTCTTGCGCGGCCTGTATTCGGCCGCGCTGTACCTGCTCGCACCCATCACGGTCTACCACCTGATCTGGCGCGGATTCCGCCAACGCGCGTATTTCGGGCGTTGGAGCGAGCGCTACGCAAACTATCCCGCAGGGCAGCCCGGCGCGTCGCTATGGCTGCATGCGGTATCGGTGGGCGAGGTCAATGCCGCGTCGCCGCTGGTGGATCGTTTGTTGCGCGAACACCCCGGCTTGCGCCTGGTGGTCACCACAATTACCCCGACCGGTTCCGAGCGCGTGCAAGCGTTGTGGGGCGATGCGGTGGCGCATGTGTATCTGCCGTATGACCTGCCCGGCGCGGTGAATCGTTTCCTCGATCATTTCGGTCCGGCGCTGGCGCTGATCGTGGAGACAGAGTTATGGCCGAACCTGTTGTTTGCCTGCCGCGATCGCGGGATTCCCACCCATATCCTCAATGCGCGCCTGTCGGCACGTTCCCTGCGTGGTTATCGCGTGCTGGGGCCGTTGATTCGTCGCGCCCTGCACAGCGTGCGGCTGGTGGCGGCGCAATCGAGCGAGGACGGCCAGCGATTTGTGCGACTGGGCGCGCCGCCTGCATGCGTGGTGGTGACCGGCAACCTGAAATTCGACATGGCGCCATCGGATTTCGATGGATTCGCCGCGGAGTTCTCGAATGCGCGAGCTGGCGTTGGCCCGGTCTGGATCGCCGCCAGCACCCATGAGGACGAAGAGGCGGCCGTGTTGCAAGCGCATCTGGCATTGCTCAAGCAGCATCCGGATGCCTTGATGCTGTGGGCACCGCGCCATCCCGAGCGCTTCCGTGCAGTGGTGCAACTGGCGCGCGAGGCTGGCCTTCGGGTCGCAACCCGCAAGCAACAGCACTGGCCGGTGGCAGAGACCCAGGTCTTCGTGATCGACACCTTGGGCGAACTCAGCCGTTTCTATGCCTGCGCGCAGATCGCTTTAGTCGGTGGCAGTCTGCAGCCTATCGGTGGGCATAACTTGCTGGAACCGGCGGCAACCGGTACTGCGATCCTCACAGGCCCGCACCTGCACAATTTCGCCGATATCGCCAAGCGCTTGCGCGAGGCCGAGGCGATGCATGTGGTGGAAAATGCTGGCCAGCTTTCGTCCGAACTGAAACGGCTGTTTGCCGATGACGCCGCCCGGATGCGAATGAGTGAGAATGCGCGCCGCTTGCTGGACCAAGGACGCGGCGCGCTGGAACGCACCATCGCGTTGATCGAATCCGCCTTGCCGCAGGTTTGATCCTGCCTCCGGTATCGCCGATCAGAGCCGCCGACCGCAGCCGCCGGTCAGGGCGTGCCGATTGCCTTGGCGATCGATTCATCGGTGGTAAGCAGGCGGTTGACGTCTTCGACGTCGGAGACTTCAAGCGTGCCTGCAGCTTGTTCCAGCAGCAGCCGATTCTGCAGGAAGTTGTACTTGGTCTGTGCATAGGCCTGCTGCGCAGTAAATAGGGTGCGCTGGTTGTTGAGCACGTCCAGCACAGTGCGCGTGCCCACTTCAAGGCCGACTTGCGAGGCCTCATAGGCGCTCTGCGCGGAGACCAGTGCCAGGCGGCGGGCTTCGACTTCGCTGATGCCGGCAACCAGGGCTTGGTAGGCGTTGCGGGTATTGCGCTCCAGGGCGCGGCGCTGCTGTTCGAGTTCATCACGCGCCACATCGCGCTGGGCCAGCGCCTGACGAACCAGGGACTGGGTGGCACCGCCACTGAAGATCGGCACCGACAGGGTCAGGCCCAGGTTGGGGCCGCGACTTTCGCTGCCGGTGGGGCTGGTGTCGTTGAATGCGCCCGAGCTGAACGTGCGGTCGCCCCAGTTCGCGCCTTTGCCGTAGCCGCCTGACAGGGTCAGGGTCGGCAAGTGTCCGGCGCGCGCGGTCCCGACGTTGATTTCGCTGGACCGCACCTGTTCCTGCTTGGCCTCCAACGCGGGATTCTGCGCGATGGCGGTCTGCACCCAGCCATCGGCATCGCGTGATTCCGGCAACGCCGGCTGGAAGTCGTCTGGCAAGCCCTTCAGGTTGGCCACCGGCGCACCCGTGATCTCGACTAGCGCCTGGTAGGCGTCCTGCACGGCATTGCGGGCAAGGATCGTGTTGGCGCGGGCGCCGTCGTACTGGGCACGTGCTTCGTGCATGTCGGTGATCGGGGCAAGGCCGACCTCAAGCCGCTTGGAAGCGAAGTCGAACTGTTTTTTCAGCGCAGTTTCCGCCGCCTCTGCCGCAGCCAGCGTTTCCAACTGGATCAGCACGTTGAAATACGCTGCCGAGGTGCGGGTGATCAGCGACAAGCCATCCGATTCCAGCTGGAATTCGCTGGCCTTGGTGAGTGCCTGTTGGCTCTTGAGGGCGCTGTAACGCGATAAGTCGAACAACACCTGGCTGCCATTGATGCCGACATTGCGTGAAGTGTTGGTACTGGAGATATTGCCGGTCACCGGCGGCAGCGTGGGGTCGGACTGGAAAGTCGCTGGACCATCACTCTTGCTGCGACGCAAGGTTGCGCTGCCATCGATCTGCGGCAGCAGGACTGCGCGTGCCTGCACAGCGCCTTCGCGCGTGACCAGTTGGCGCGATTCTGCGGCTGCGAATTGCGGGTCGCTGTTGCGGGCGTTCTTGTAGCTCTGCAACAGGTCATCGGCGTGTGCGGCCGTTGGCAGCAGGACGAGGGCGAGGGCGAAGGCAAGCGGGTGGCGCAGCATGGGCGGATCCTTGGGGCGTATCTGGAGGGGGCGACTATCTGCAGATATCTAAAGGGTGAATTCCGGTCGCGGCGCGGCGCCGGCCAGATAGGGAATATCGGTTTCAAACAACGATTGGAAGACGGGTCCGTTGACACCTTTGCGCACCAGTACGGCGTCCATCGCCGGCGAACGGCCCTGCACGACAAACATGCGACCGCCCGGCTTGAGCCACTCCAGCCAGCGCGCCGGCAACACGTCTACCGCGCCGGTAATGCAGATCGCGTCGAACTGGCGCGTGGACTGCCATGCAAGGACATCTGCGTGTTCGATGCCGACATTGGCATCCATGTCCAACCCCTGCAGGCGAAAGCGCGCGGCGTCGGCCAGATCGGAATGACGTTCCAGGCTCACTACCTCGTGTGACAGGCGGCCCAGGCACGCGGTCAGATACCCACTGCCAGTGCCGATTTCCAGCACGCACTCGTCCGCGGCAGGCAGTAATGACTGCAGCGTGCGGCCTTCCAGGACGGGTTTCATCATGAATTCGCCGTGGCCGATCGGCAGCGCCGTGTCGGCATAAGCCAGGGCGTGCAGGGCTTCCGGGACGAAGGCTTCGCGCGGGATCGTCCCGATCGTGTCCAGCACGCGCACGTCCAGCACATCCCAGGGACGAACCTGCTGCTCGACCATGGTTTCGCGGGCCTTGGCGTAATCGATGCTCATCTGGACGGAATCCCTTGCTTCAAGCAGGTTGCGTTAAACCTGCAATTCTAACGGCGCTGCACTGGGCAAGCGGGCATTCGTGGCGTGACTCGTGGCGGGCAGTTTGACTGTGCTAGCACAGCAACACGCAGTGCCGGAAGTCATCGCCGGGACCGCCGTTCAGCGAATTGCGTACGCGCGCAGGAACATCTCGACTACCGCCCTCACGTGCTCATCGGGGCAAGCGACTCCGCTATTGCAGCAGTAACCGAACACCGCCTGCGCGTGTGGTTCGCCCTTGAGCAGCGTGAAAAAGAACGCCGATGCGCGTTGCGGATCCTCGATTTCCAGCTCACCCGCAGCGATCCGACGTTCCAGCAAGGCGGCGAACCCCCGCTGCACGCGTTGTGGTCCGGCTTCCCAAAACACTGTCGGCAATCCCGATGCGGTGACTTGCGGCGAACACAGGATGCGGTGGCCAGCGACTGCTTCCGGCGCCATCACCATCGCGAAGAAGGCATGGCCGATGACTTCCAACCGCTTGCGCAGCGGCATCTGCGCATCCTCGTCGAACAGGCTGGTCGGCATACCCTGTTCGCAATGCGCTCGTACCGCGTCCCCGAACAGACTCTCCTTGTCGCCGAAATGGCTGTATACGGTCAGCTTGGAGACCCCGGCCTCTGACGCGATCTGGTCCATGCTCACCCGCTCGTAGCCTTGAGTGATGAACAAGCGCCGGGCGGCCTCCAGGATTGCCGCGCGCTTTTCAGGATCCTTGGGGCGGCCGGGCGCTGCCGGCTTGGACGGAACGGCAGGCGTACGTGCAGGGCGGCTGGACATGCCTGCAATACTATACCAAGCGGTTCTGTATTTACAGAATGCGTGGCGATGGTTTTCATATGGATTTCGCTTACCAACGCTGCGAATTTACTGGTCATTGTGTGCGCACTGCGGCATGACGGCGCTGCCGGTTCCGGTCTAGACTCGGGACGCAAGCGATGGCCGGCGCCTCCGGCTCTCCGACAGGTCCTGAACGGGCTTGCCTGCAGCGAGGATCGCGGTGAAGCCGACCGATATTCGCAATCCCGACGTCTTCCATAAAGTCGTCGACTGCCAGTGGGCCTGCCCGGCCCACACGCCGGTTCCCGAATACATCCGCCTGATCGCCGATGGCCGTTACGCAGATGCGTACATGGTCAATTGGCATTCGAATGTGTTCCCTGGAATCCTTGGCCGTACCTGCGACCGTCCGTGCGAGCCGGCGTGCCGGCGCGGACGCGTCGAAGAAAACAACGGCCCGGAATCGATGCGCGAGAAACCCGAGCCGGTCGCGATCTGCCGGTTGAAACGCGTGGCGGCGGATCTCAAGGACGACATCCGCGCGCGGCTGCCCACGGCGCCCGCGAAGAAGAACGGCCGCCGCGTCGTCTGCATCGGGGCAGGGCCCGCATCCCTTACGGTCGCGCGCGATCTCGCCCCGCTCGGCTACCACGTCACCGTGTTCGACGCCGATCCCAAGGCCGGCGGCTTCATGCGCACGCAGGTGCCGCGCTTCCGTTTGCCCGAGTCGGTGATCGACGAGGAAACCGGTTACATCCTCGACATGGGCGTGGAATTGCGCGGCGGGCAGCGCGTCGATTCGCTCAAGAAAGTCCTGTCCGAGGGCTACGACGCGGTGTTCGTCGGCACGGGTGCGCCGCGCGGCCGCGACCTCGACCTGCCCGGCCGCGTCGAGGCGAAGGCCAACATCCACATCGGCATCGACTGGCTGGCGTCGGTGAGCTTCGGCCACATCGACAAGATCGGCCTGCGCGTGATCGTGCTTGGCGGCGGCAACACCGCGATGGATT
>JBDSIA010000079.1:0-1832 GCA_039918175.1 Thermomonas sp. | reverse complement strand
AATGCATCAGCCATATCGCCCATGAACACCTGGCACGTGCGGTCGCGGTTGTCAGCGCACTGGATCCTGCACTGCTCAACACGGTCCAAACCATGGCCCGCGCCTCTGGCCTGCGCGTGCTGGGCTGCGTCGAGAAGCCGTTGACTCGCGACAAATTGCAGACAGTGCTCAACCGCCTCGATGACGAGATCGGCGAAGACCCGGACGACGCGATGTTTGACTTCACGGTTCAGGCCCTGGCCGATGCGTTGCACAACGGCGAGATCGTGGCCTGGTTCCAGCCGCAGGTGGAGTTCGCCACCGGCAGGGTGATTGGCGCCGAAGCACTGGCGCGCTGGGAGCGACCGGATGGAAGCGTGGTGCGGCCGTATCAATTCGTGCCGATCCTCGAGCGCGAAGGCCTTGCCAATACGCTGACCGACAGCATGCTGGAACAGGCCTGCCGATGGAAACAGCGCTGGGACCATGGCGGGACCCGCATCAAGATGTCGGTGAATGTCTCGGCAATGACCCTGGCGGATCCTACCTCCGCCGATCGCTACCAGGCGATCGTGGAAACCCATGACATCAAGCCGGAGGACATGATCCTGGAAATCACCGAGAGTTCGCTCATGGCCGATCCTGCGCGCGGGCTTGGCCTGCTGGCGCGCTTGCGGCTCAAGGGCTTCGGGTTGTCGATCGACGATTTCGGAACCGGCTATTCTTCGCTGGCGCAGCTCTCGCAGATCCCGTTCACCGAATTGAAGATCGACCAGGGTTTCGTGTTCGGCGCGCACGCGCAGCCGCGCAAGCGCGCGGTGGTGGAGGCGAGCTTGGACCTGGCCCGCAAGCTCGGCTTGACGACTGTCGCCGAGGGGGTGGAAAGCATTGATGACTGGCACATGCTGGCCCAACTCGGTTGCGATGTCGCGCAGGGCTATCTGGTGGGCAGGCCGGTCCCGGGCAGCGAGTTTCAAGCCGTGATCGGTCTCTCGCTCAGGCCGGTCTCGTCGTGAGTGCCGATGCGATTTGATCCCACGAAATTCGGCCTCCGCCAGCAGCTGCTGGGGCTCGTCGGGCTGCTCCTGCTGACCGGTGCACTGGTTTTGCTGCTGGACCAGTTCAGCCAGCACTACACGCGCCAGTCGCTGGTGGCGATGCGGGACGACGTGCTGTCCGGCATGCTCCGGGTCCGGAGGCTGTCCGACGCCTATAGCCAGGACGTGGTCAACACCACGGTTCGCTTGCGCAGCCACTTGATCGGCTGGGACGAGGCCTTGGCCACGCTGGATCGCGCGAAGGCCGCCACCGAAACCGAATGGGTCGCCCTGCAGCAGGCCACTCCGGAGGGGACGGAAGACCGCACCTTGCTGGACCAGGCGCTGCAGGCGCGGTCGCGCGCGGATGCTGCGATTGAGACCCTGTACAAGATCTTGCAGGACAAGGACATCCGCGCACTCGGCAAGTTTGCCGTCACCGATTTGTACCCGGCAGTCGATCCGCTGAGCGAGCGCCTGAAAGTGATCGCGGATCACTCACAAATGCGCGCCGATGCGCTGGTGCAAGCACAACTCCAGCGTGGCCAGACTGCCAGTTGGCTGCGCATTGTGCTGACCTTGCTCTGTTTCGCACTGGTCGCCGCCTTCGGGAGACGAATCCTGCGCAACGGCTACCGCGGGGTGGAAAGCCTGACCGGACTGTCGCGCATGATGGCCGCGCAGGAATACGCGGCCGAGCCCGACTACATGCCGACCGGAGAACTCGGCGAGGTGATGGACAGCTTCCTGCGCATGCGCGGTCAGGTGCAGCGGCTCGAGACCCAGCTCACCGACCAACTGATCAGCAATGATCGC
>JBDSIA010000078.1:0-2063 GCA_039918175.1 Thermomonas sp. | reverse complement strand
CTGCTAGCCGTGCTGGCCTGCTGGTGGTCGATGCGCGGACGCTTGCAGTTGCCCGCGGTGGAAGCCTGGTCGAACCTTGCTGGATTGCATGCGTGGTTCCGGAGCATCGTCGACAGCGCACCGCTGTCATGGCTGCTGATGCCATTCAAGTGGGCAGTGGGGCCCATCTTTGCCCCCGACACGGCGAGTTTCCTGCGCGCGCTGCCGCCCGCAATTGGATTACTGATCGCGCATTACGTCTGGGTTGTGCGCGCGCAGGTGTCGTTCGAGGATGCCTCCATCGCCCACGCCGGTCGTCGTGCCCGGCGCATGGAGGTGAAGCGCGGGGGGCGCATGCGTGAGCGCATGCCAACCAAGCCGCGCAGCGAGCCGTTCCGACTGGTAGCCAAAGGTTTGCCGCCGCTGGCTTTCCTTTGGAAGGGGCTGATCGCATCTGGGCCGTTCTATCGCTTGCGGACCTGGCTGGTTGCGTGCGTGGTCGTGTTCATGGGCGTGCATTGGCTCGCCGCGCATCCGCAGATGAAGCCCGCGTTGGTGGCGCTGGGCATGGCAGCGATGATGATCGGCGCGTGGGGTCTTTTGCTGGGGCCGATGCTGATGCAGCGCAGCCTGCAGCGCACGCTTGAATACCTGGACATCCTCAAGGCCACGCCATTGCGCGGCAGGCAGATCGCGCTGGGCGAACTGTCGACGCCAGCCACGATCATGATCTTCGGCATCTGGTGGTTGTTGCTGATCGCCGTGCTGGCCTTCGTCGCGACGGGCGGACGGGCCGGATTTCCGCCCAGTGTCATCGCCACCGCAGGAATCGGCATCGCGCTGCTGGTGCCCCCGCTATGCGGCCTGATGTTGTGCGTGCCGTTTGCCGCCACCTTGTATTTCCCGGCCTGGGTGTCGCCGCAGAAAGGCGGCGGACGCGGGGTCGAGGTGATGGGCCAGCGGATGATCTTCATGGCCGGTTACGTGCTGACCCTGGCAGTGGTGATGATCCCCGCCGCGCTGCTTGGCGGGCTCGGGTTCCTGCTGGCGAACTGGTTGGTGGGAATGTCGACGGGGATGTTGGTGGCGGCGGCCTGTGCCTGCGCGATGCTGGCGTTGGAACTGCATTGGACAGTGGCCCTGCTGGGCCGGCGCATCGACGGTTTCGATGTGTCGCAGGAGTTGCGCTGAGCGAGCTTGGGAGCGTGCCGGCCGGATGCGCATGGTGGGGCCTGCACCCTTGCGTGATCTTTGTGACTTGACCGCACGTCATCGGCGTAGACTGCCGAAGTTCCTTGGGGAGGAGCGTTGTGGATGGCTGATGCAGGGGTAACCGATCCAGTCAACAACCTGCCGGGCCAGTCCTGGCTGGCGCAGAACGCGAATGCGCGACGGGCCACCCTGACCCGCATCGTGGTGCGCATTTCCCGCGAAGCCCTGCAGGGCGAGGGCTTGCAAGCGATGTTGCAGGGTATCTGCGCGTGCATCGTAGCCGAGCTTCCGGTGGCTATCGCCAGCGTGATCCTGCTCAACGAAGACAACACCCTGTTCGTGAAAGAGGTCTATGCCGGCGAGATGACCATGTCGCCGCTGGCGGCCTCGGGCCTGTGGCCGGTCTCGCGCGGCGGTGCCGGGCGCTGTGCGCGGACCGGGCGAGCGCAACTGATCCCCGACGTGGATGTCGATCCGGACTACGTGGCTGGCAATTCCTACGTGCGTTCCGAATACCTGGTGCCGATCCGCCACGGCCAACGCCTGCATGGCGTGCTCAACATCGAATCAATGCGCACCGATTTCTTCGATGCCGAATCCTGCGCGGTATTCGATGCGGTGTCGCACCTTGTCGCCGCCGCGATCCATTTCGCGCGCATGGCCGATGAGCTGAGGCTGGCCAACCGCAAGCTGGAACGCATGTCGATGAGCGATGGACTGACCGGCATCGCAAATCGTCGTTGCTTTGACGAACGCTTGCACGCCGACTGGGCCAGGCTGGCCGCCCGCAACGAGTCGCTTGCGCTGCTGATGGTCGATGCCGATGCATTCAAGCCACTCAACGACGCCAGCGGGCATCTGTATGGCGACGA